>SYFI01000051.1 GCA_005800465.1 Actinomycetota bacterium
CGCATAGCCCGGGCGTCGGACAGCGATGTCCTTCTCAAGAAGCCCAGCACCGGACACCTTCACCAGCAGCAGGGTCATGAGCAATGGCCCGGCGACACCCCATGCGCCGGCGCCGCTCTCGGCGGCGATCAGGAAGATCCCCCACCACACCAGGAAGTCCCCGAAGTAGTTGGGGTGGCGGGTGTAGCGCCACAAGCCCGTGTCGAGCACCTGACCCCGACTCGCAGGGTCGGCCTTGAAGCGCGTCAGCTGGCCGTCGCCGATGGCCTCAAATGCCACGCCGAGTACCCACACGATGGCGCCGGCGATGGCCAGCCAGCCGAGCGGGCGATCGGGGATGGCCGACAACTGCACGGGCAGGGAGACCACCCACACGAGTAGGCCCTGCAGCAGGAACACGGTGCCGAGGCTCGTCAGCCAGAACCGGCGCCCACGCTTGGCGCGCATGGCGGCGTACCGGAAGTCCTCTTCCTTGCCCGCGTTGCGCACGAGCAGGTGGATTGACAGCCGCGCGCCCCAGATGGCGACGACGCAGGCAATAAGGATGCGACGCCCTTCGTCTCCGCCACCCGCGATGAGTGCGGTGATGGCAACGGCGATAAACGCCAGCGGCCACACTGGATCAACCACGCTGGCATCGCGCAGCACAAGGCTCACCACCCATGTGATGATCATGACCGCAGCGATGACGATGGCCACTGTCAGCATCATTTCGCCGTATCCCATTGGCCAAGCCTTGCATGGCCCGCATGCCGGAACAGCACCGAACTGCGCCGTGGCGCGCGTAGGCTCGCACGCATGGATCCGTGGTACATCCGCATAGCCGAGGAACGCGACATCCCGCGCCCCGTGCTACTTCGCGCCATCCGGGCGCGTGTGGGCGCACGGCTTCGCCGTGAGCGCCGAGGTGGTGCCGATGCGGTGGCCGCCCGCCAGCGTGAACTTCGTCGTCGGCTCGCGGCGTCACCGGTGGCCATCCGCACTGAGGCCGCCAACGAGCAGCACTACGAAGTTCCGGCCGGGTTCTTCGAACTGTGTCTCGGCCCGCGCCTCAAGTACTCCTCATGCCTGTTTGCGCCCGGGGTCACCTCGCTTGCAACTGCCGAGGACGACATGCTGGCGCTCACATGCGGTCGCGCAGGGCTACGGGATGGACAGGACGTGCTGGAGCTCGGGTGCGGGTGGGGGTCGCTCACGCTCTGGATGGCCGAGCGCTATCCGGCCAGTCGCATCACGGCGGTCTCGAACTCCACCGGGCAGCGGCACTTCATCGAGGCCCGTGCCCGCGAGCGGGGGCTTGCGAACGTGGAGGTCATCACCGCCGACGTGAACGAGCTGCAGATGGCCCGCGACTTCGACCGCATCGTGAGCGTGGAGATGCTGGAGCACGTGAAGAACCACCCGGCTCTCTTCGCCCGCATCGCCAAGTGGCTACGCCCCGACGGAGCCTTCTTCGTCCACGTGTTCACCCATCGCGACCTTGGCTTTGAGTTTGTGGAGAACGACCCGCGCGACTGGATCGGCCGGCACTTCTTTACGGGCGGCACCATGCCATCGGACGATCTTCTGCTGCACGCAAGCGACGACTTCGCCGTGGTTGACCACTGGCGGATATCCGGAGTGCACTACGAAAAGACCGCTCTCGCATGGGATGACAATCTTGTGCGACACCGGGCGGCGGCGACCGCATTGCTTGAGATGGCGCACCCTGGAGAGGGAGAGCGGTGGTTCCGGCGCTGGCGCCTCTTCTTTCTCGCCTGCGCGGGGCTCTGGGGCTATCTGGACGGCAGCGAGTTCATCGTGTCGCACTACCTGTTCCGGCCGCGGGGTGCGCCCGGCGGCTGATCAGCCCGGGGGAGGTGGCTGCGCGCCACCCGATCCCGCCGGCGGCGCAGGCGACTGGGGAGTGGTGGGAGCGGGAGAAGCCGGCGTCGGTACCGCAGCCGGGGTGCTGGTGGTGGGCGTGGCGGCCACCGGCGCAGCGGTGGCGGGAGGCGCGGCCGATGCGCGGTAGGTTCGGGCATCTTGGATTCCCGCGGGCCAGTAGGTGGGCAGGAACGAGATGCTGAGCCCTGCACGGCCGCCAGATGAGTGGATGATCCAGCGGTTTCCGAGGGCGATGCTGGCGTGCGATGCAGCAGCATCGGGGGTCTTCGGCCCTGCCGACCCAAAGAACACCAGATCGCCTGCCTGTGCCTTCTTCCACGGCACCTTCACCCCGCGGCTCCCCACATTCATCGTGTAGGTGGTGCGCCCGTCGGGCACGTTGATGGATGCCTCGGCTGCGCGATCGCCGGTGTGCCAGACGTAGTAGATAAAGCCTGAGCAGTCGAAACCGGCGGCGGCCTGGGGATCGGCGCTCACGTTCAGGTCCGGTGCCTCGCCGCCCCACACATAGGGGTACCCCACCAGCGACACGGCCCGCTGCACCAGCGGGCGGACCTCAGGGGCAATTGCGGGGATCGAGAAGCGTTCGAGCGCGCGTACGGACGCGGGTATGCCGTTGCCCCGGATGGCATGCCCACGCGCCGCCATGAGCACCAGATCGGCCAGGCGGATGGGCTGGGCGTCGGTGCGCTCCAGGGCTTCGTCGCTGGCCGGGAAGTTGCGGCGAAGTCCGGCCTCGCGCGCGGTGATGGACGTTGCGAATCCCACTGGCAGGGTGAACGTGTGACCCCCGTCATCGCGGAGGCGCGCCATCGTGCTGATGGCCTTCTTCATGCCGAGCCCGAGTGTCCATGCGCGGTTGGCCTCAATCCCCGTGAGTGGCTGATCGAGCACCGCTTGCCCGGCTGAGGCCTGAAGCCAGCCGCGAGTGATGGCGTGGCGGGCCGCGGCACCATCGGTATCGTCGGGTGCGATATCCCGCCACGGTGTGCCGACGGCACCCCCCGGCAGCTTCAGCACCGACTGCATCAAACGCACGAGATCGCGACGCGTAGCATCGCGCGACAGCGCGACGGCATCCACCTCGCCCACCCACAGGTCGGCCTTGGTCAGCCCGCGCGCCGCCTCCTCTGCATACCTGAAGGCTGCGCTCGGAACAGGCCCATCTCCGGGTGCAGGCTGCGCCAGCGCAACCGCCGTGAGCGACCCCACGACACCCACCGGCACGAGGGCCATGGCGGCGAACAGGGCGACACGACGACGTCCAATTGTTGACCGGCGACTCATCAGGAACGTGAGGCTAGACCGGACATCGCGGCAATCGGGTTGCATGGGAACATGACGCGAAGATTCGCAACACGTGGTTCATATCCCCCTTACTGCAGCAGGATCTGCACGGTGCGTAGCGTGTACGGAGACCCTGCAATCACCGAGCGACCGGGCATCTAGCCCGAACGCAGTTCGCGGAGGTTCTGCCACAGCAGCACCACCGCACCGATGGCCAGCAATATCGCCAGTGTGAGGCGCCACTGCTGCACCAGCCCCCCCATGATGAGGATGGTGGCCGCAAGCGCCAGCGCGGTGACGAGGAATGCAAGTAGGCGGCCGCGCGCCAGGGCCTCGATGCCCACCAGCAACGTGATGCCCGCAATGACGCCCACGGCGTAGTACGAACTCGAATTGCCAACGAGTAGCCAGATGATGAGCGTGATGAGGAGCGGTGTGCTGACCGCCGCCCAGATGCGCAGCACGCGGTGGCGCACGCGCGACCGGGGCTCCTCGCCCTGATCGGTGTCGTTACCCAGATGCGCCCGGGGGCCCTCGGGTGGAAGCCCCTGGTCGGCCGCAGCCTGCAGCGCCGCACTCTCGGCCTCGAGGTGCCGCCGCTCAACCCTCAGGGCGTTGATGGCCTCTTCTCGTGCTGTGACGGCGGCACGGCGGGCCTGGGCGATCTCGGCCGTGGCGCTGTCGCCCATCATCACGTGGGCCTCGATGCCCTCGCGGCGGGCCGCAACGCGTTGCTCATCCACCAGCGCATCGATCTCGGCTATTCGGCCGCGCACGTCATGGGCACGGATGTCCACTGCATACGCTGCCGCGGCGGGATCCGGATCGACCTTTTGCATTCCAGCCCAGCCGAGGGGATCCTCCCAGCGAACGCGGTCGATGCCGTCTCGGTCGTGCTTCGGCCCTGTGGGCGCTGATTCGCCACCGAAGGGATCGCGTGTGTCGAGGCCCCACCTCCCACGGAAGTCGCGCACCCACGGCGTGGTGTCGTCAATGACCACCGGCTGCCATTCGCGGTCGCACCCGGGGCCAATGCTCACCCCATCGCCGCGGTGGTAGTCCACGAACGGGATTCCCAGACCCTCTTCGATCTCACTCACGTCGGTCCACGGCGTGATGGCACGCAGCGCCCGACGGACCCAGCGGATGGGCGTCCGAAAGATCGGCGGGTCAACCCGCACCAGCTCATCCGTACGGATGAGCGAGTGGGAGTGGGAGCCGGCGCCGGGGTATGCCACCACGTGGGGGCCCACCCACTCCAGATCGGGATCGTCCACACGGCGCCGAAGGGCGTCGCCCTCGGCATCGTGCGAC
>SYFI01000052.1 GCA_005800465.1 Actinomycetota bacterium
GGCCACTCTCGACGGCGAGGCCGGCCGGATCGCGCAGATGTACACCCACGACGCCGCGCGCCACGAGCACGCCCCGCCCGCCCAGAAGACCGCCGACATCGAGCACCGGTTCGTGCGCGTCGAGCGCGATGGCAGGCTCGACCAGCTCGTATGCGAGATCGGCACCGGCTACGACCTCAACCTCGTGTTCGTGCGCACCAAGCACGGTGCCGACCGCCTTGTGCGCAACCTGAAGGGGCGCAAGGTGCAGGCGGCCGCCATGCACGGCGATAAGAGTCAGCGCCAGCGCGAGCGCGCACTCGCCGACTTCGAGGCCGGGCGTGTGACCACCCTGGTGGCCACCGACGTTGCGGCCCGGGGCATCCACGTCGACAACGTGGCCAAGGTCATCAACTTCGACCCGCCCGGACTCGCCGAGGACTACGTGCACCGCACAGGTCGCACCGGTCGCGCCGGCGAGCAGGGCGTGGCCGTTACCTTTGTGGGCACCGAGCACCTTGGCGACATGCGCAACATGACCCGCACACTCAAGCTTGAAGATCAGTTCCGTACGGCCACGGTCGGCCACCCCGCGTCGCACGACCACGCCAGCCGTAGGGGTGCGTCAGGCCCGAAGCAGGGTCAGCGGCCGCCGCGCCAGGGCCAGGGTCGCCCGCGTGGAAGCGGACAGCAGGGTCAGGGTTTCAAGGGCGGGCGGCCCGGAAACAGCGGTAGCGGTGGCGATGGCCCCACCGGAGCCGGACGCGGCCGCAGGAGCGGTGGCAACTCCCGCTAGTCCCCTCGACGGGAGTCAAACGGATTTGCTTGAGGGAGCCAGCGCGCGCTGGCTCCCGTGTTTTTCCCTCTCCTTCTCCACCGCTGGCGGTGGCACGGGTCACATTCCGCACCCGGGGTATGTGGGTTCCCTGTCGCAGCATCTGGCCCACTGCCCCAAGCCGCCGCTGCCCCTGACGGCACATGTGCGATCCTTCCCGTGTCAGTTGGGTCGCTCGCTTCTTTCCCAGTCGCGGGCGGCCCGGTTGGCATTTTGACCGGACGCCGCCGGGGCGCGCACGGGACGGGCCGTCCGGTGATCCCCCACAGATCCGACCGCGGGGGTGGCCCACGCGCCGCTGGCGATGCTCCAACCCGGGCCCCCTGAGGCTCAGACCATACGCCTCAGGGGGCCGGATTCACCTGATGGCCGCGAGGCGACCACCGCATTGCCAACTCCCTGATCCACCACATGCCCGCGCATACCCTCGACGATGCTGTTGCCGTGAGTTGCGGGGCCCAGGTTCGCAGCAGCGCGTGTGGCGACGAAGCCGCTGACATTGTTGGCCACCATCACATTCCCGCTGGCGGCGTTGATCAGGGTCTGCGATGTGTTCCTCAAGTATGTGAAGTCAAGCCATGCGACCCCGAGCAACGCCTTGCCCCGGAACGTGCTTCCGGTGATGGTTGCGTTGTGCAGAAAGGACGGGAGGAAGAACCCGGCAGGCGAACGGCGGCCCCGCCACCGAGAATGGCGGCAAACTGCCCATTCATCAAGCACGTATTTCCCTCGATCAGGGTCGTAATGGCCGGATTGATGTTGCCGGTCATCACGCACACGGCGCTGGGCGGCGCCTGCCGGGTATCAATGCGATTGCCCCGGATGATGATGCGCGATGCCTCAGCGTCAAGCGGCTTGATGGCCGCCGGATGCCCGCCATGGCGCGTAAATCCGGGTGATGCCGTCAGTTGCGCGAGATTCGACGGCGTCGAGCTCTGCACGATGGTGTTGGAGGTCACCCGGTACACCGCATTGAGGCCCCGACACCCCCTCAATCTCCTTTGCCTCGCCTGCGTGGAAGGTATTGCCAGACACCGTGATTGACCGAAAATGACAGCCGGCGAATGCGACAGCGTTGTTGTTGTCGCCGCGCGTCATCGGGAGGTTGTTGTCGATCGTGTTGCCGTCAAGCAACACCTCCCCGGTCAATCGCGGGCCATCAGCGGATCCGTACGCGGTGGCAATGAGGTCTGCGGCCGGCGCGATATCCGACGGCATGCGCTGTGCCTCTGCGCCCACGATCCCAAACCGGAACTCATTTCCCGGTTGTACATCTGAGATGCGGTTGTTGCGCATGGTCAGCGTGCCCCTCACCTGCAGCGCCATCACCGCAAGGGTCTTGGCCCCCTTAAACCACACGTTCTCAATCGTCACCTTCCCGGTGGGGGGTCCGGTGTCAACGATCGCCATCGACGCGCTCCCCGCATTGAGGATGGTGGTGATCTTCGACGGATCGGGGTTCGGAAGCGACGGGTTACCGACTCCCCTGATGGCCACGGGGCCCGGCACGATCACGCACAGTGAACAGTTGCCGAAAACGAATGTGCCGATCAGGCGCACCGAACCGCCAACCGTGCGGCGGACAAGATTGACGGCAGTCGGCAGATTGCCCGGGTCGGTGGCCAGGTTGGATTCGCCCGTCACCACGAGCGCGGCCGGAGCGGCCTGCGCCCCAGTGGAGAATGCGGCTCCTGCTGCGAGGCCTCCGAGAAGGAGCGTCGGGATGCGGGGGCGCATGGCAGCCTGCCGATTTGGGGAATACCTTCGCGGCAATCGTAGCCAGCCTTCAGTGTCGGTGATGCGCCACGGGTTCTTGCCCGCAACCACACCGGGCCTTCCCGCGGTCCTGTGTGCCGCGGCGGTACAGGCGCACTGGATATTGGCCCC
>SYFI01000053.1 GCA_005800465.1 Actinomycetota bacterium
CAGAATCTCCGTGCGTGTGGGGTCGTGGCTCAACCCCTTTGACGACGCGCAGGGCAACGGGTACCAGATGGTGCAGTCGCTCTATGCGCTTGCCGACGGCGGATTGGTGGGTCCGGGATTTGGCCGGGCGCTCTTGGTGACCCCCGGAGGAACCCCGCGCATTCCCGAATTGCAGACCGACTTCATCTTCAGCGCGGTTGCGGACGACCTCGGATTCGTTGGATCCGTCGGGGTCATGCTTCTCTTCGTCCTGTTCATGGCCCGGGGGTTCGCGATCGCGACCGCCGCGCGTGACGGCTTCAGCAAACTTCTGGCCGGCGGCCTGACCGCGGTGGTCGGACTTCAGGCGTTCATCATCATTGGCGGCATCGTCCGCTTGGTGCCGCTGACTGGCGTGACGCTGCCATTCTTGTCATACGGGGGATCAAGCGTGGTGGTCAACTTCGGCATCGTCGCGATTCTGCTCATCATCAGTCAGCGCTCGCGCCAGGGACTGATTGATGCGGTGCATGGGGCGCCTGCCACATGAACCGATCCATCAAATCGTTGTATTTGGCCCTGGCCGCGGGATTCGGCGTGCTCATCCTTATGCTGGGGTACTGGCAGGTGATCGCCGCCGGGGGCCTTGACGAGCGTGCCGACAATCCGTACCAATTCGAGAAGCAGCGCCTGGTGGACCGCGGGCGCATCATCTCGGCCGACAAGGTGGTGCTGGCCGAGAGCATTGCCTACAGGCAGAAGGGCAATCGGTACTACCGCCGTTACTACCCGCAGGGTGCGTTGGCGGCGCAGGTGGTGGGCTACGCCACCCCGCAGCAGGGGTCCACGGGGCTGGAGCAGCAGTACAACCAGTATCTGGCGGGCAGCTACGGCGCGGGTGCGATTCTCGATAAGCTGCGCGCTGCGCAGAAGGAGGGCGCCGACATCCGTCTGACCCTCGACACGCGGGTACAGAAGACGGCCGAGGCACTGATCGCGGGGAGCCGTGGCGCCGTGGTGGCCATCGATCCGAGAACCGGACAGGTGCTCGCACTGGCATCATCCCCGGCGTTCGACCTCAATCAAGTGGCATTCGACTTCGCAACGATTCGCAAGCAGAGTGGCGCGCCGCTGGTCAACCGCGCGACGCAGGGCAGGTACCCCCCCGGTTCGACGTTCAAGGTGGTCACCGCCACCGCGGCGCTGAACAGTGGCAAGTGGACCCCCTCATCCACATTTGATGACACCGGGAAGTACGTGGTTGACGGCCAGACCATCAGGAATGACGGGAATACCAAGTTCGGCGTGCATAACTTCACCGACGCACTCACGTTTTCCATCAACACCGCGTTTGCCCAGGTGGGCAAGCGGCTGGGTCCGTCGCGTCTGGGGGGCGAGATGACCAAGTTCGGGTTCGGCCGCCCGGTGGAGATCGACCTGCCCTCTGATGAGGTGGCCGTGTCGGGTCGCTACCGTAACGGCAAGCTGCTTTCAAATACCCAACGGGATGAGGATGCCGCGCGTATTGCAATTGGTCAGGAGAACCTGCTGGTGACCCCCTTGCAGATGGCCATGGTGGCCGGTGCGGTGGCCAACGGTGGCCGCATGCAGCGGCCGTATCTGGTGAAGCGCGTCATCACAAAGGACGGCGTGGTGGTGAAGCAGCAGAACCCCGAGACACTCGATTCGGTGGCCAGCGCCTATGTCTCGTCCGAGGTGGCCCGCATGATGCAGAACGTGGTGCGCGAGGGAACTGGTACCAAGGCCGGTCTTTCCGGACTGTCCGTGGCCGGCAAGACCGGTACCGCGGAGACGGGCGACCCCAATCGCAACCAAGCCTGGTTTATCGGATTCGCGCCCGCTGACAACCCAAAGGTGGCTGTGGCGGTGGTGATGGAGGACACATCAGGAACCGGTGGCCAGGTGGCCGCACCGATCGCAGGAGCGGTCATGCGCACGGCACTTTCGGCCACGCCCGTGCAGGGGGAGCCTCAGCCATGAGCATCGGACCGGGCAGTGAACTGGGCGAGCGCTACGAGCTGGGCCACCAGCTGGGAAGCGGCGGGATGGCCACGGTGTATCTGGCCTACGACAAGCTTCTGGACCGCGAGGTGGCGGTCAAGGTGCTGGCTGACCGCTTTGCACAGGACCCGGCATTCGTGGAGCGGTTCCGCCGCGAGGCGTCGGCCGCAGCCGGCCTGAACCATCCGAACATCGTGGCGGTGTACGACCGCGGCGAGGCTGAGAGTACGTACTACATCGTGATGGAATACCTCTCGGGGCCGGACCTCAAGAAGGTCATCCGCGAGCAGGGGCCTCTCGATCCCGCGGTGGCGGTGGACAATGCCCTGCAGATCCTCTCGGCCCTCACCGCTGCGCATGGCGCGGGCATCGTGCACCGGGATATCAAGCCGCAGAATGTAATGGTGGGCGAGGATGGCCGCCTGCGCGTGGCCGACTTCGGCATCGCGCGCGCAGACGCCGATCAGCAGATGACAGAAGCCTGATCAGACATCGGCAACGCGCAGTACCTCTCACCCGAGCAGGCACAGGGCGAGGAGACCACAGCCGCCAGCGACACCTACGCGGTGGGAATCGTGCTGTACGAGATGCTCACGGGGCGCGTGCCCTTTGATGGCGACCGTCCGGTGACGGTGGCCATGAAGCAGATCAACGAGCCGCCCATCCCGCCTCGGGTGTTTGAGTCGGGTATCCCGCACGAGCTTGACGCCGCGGTGTTGAAGGCCCTGTCGAAGCGCCCCGAAGACCGCTTCACCACGGCCGATGAGTTCAGCGCGGCGCTCCTCGACATACGCGCAGGCATGTCCGGTGGCCAGCAGTCCACGCTCATCCTCACAGCCCCCACGGCGGTCGCCGGGGCGGTTGCGACCACGGAGACCCAGACAATGGCAAATAGTGGCGGTGGACGCGGTGGTGGTGGACGCGAGCAGCAAAAAGGACGCAACAACCGGCCCGCCGTATGGGGGATCGTCGCGGTGCTCATCGCCGCTCTGGCCGTGGCGCTCGCACTTGCACTCACCAGCGGTGGTGGCGACACCATCCCGGTGCCCGACGTTGCGGGATACGACGTACCGGCTGCCACCCGTGCCATCAACGATGTCGGGCTGAAGCCGGCGCAGCGCCAGGAGCCCAGCGACACCGTGCTGGCCGGTGTGGTTATCGGCAGTAACCCCGCCGCGGGCACCGATGTGGCCAAGGAGTCCACCGTCACCATCCTGGTGTCCACCGGGCCGGCGCAGGTCACCGTACCGAGCGTGCTCGGCCAGACGGTGGAACAGGCGACGGCTGCCCTCGAGAAGGTGGGGCTGCAGATCACGACCGTTCAGGTGGACAGCACGAAGGACATCGGCACCATCGTGAAGCAGGATCCGAAGCCGGGTACTACCGCGGCATCTGGCGACACCATCACCCTGAGCGTGAGCAAGGGCACCACCAAGGTGGCCGTGCCCGACGTGACGGGGAGCGATACCGCAACCGCCAAGGCCGACATCGCGCAGGCCGGGCTGACCGTGGGCAGCGTGAGTGAGGACGACGGTACCTCTGGCCAGTCGCCGGGCACCGTGGTGTCGCAGGATCCGAGCGGGGGCTCATCTGCCGCCAAGGGGTCATCGGTCAGTCTCATCGTCGCGGGGCAGTCGTCGGGCGTTGACGTGCCCGACGTCACCGGCAGCGACGCCAGCACCGCCCGCAGCAAGCTTGAGAGCCTCGGGTTCAACGTGGTGTCGTCCGGTGCCGAGTCGTCACAGCCGGAGGGCACCGTTATCGACCAGACGCCGGGTCCGGGATCCACCGTGACGTCGGGCAGCACCGTCACCATCATCGTGGCCTACCCCACCGGCAGCGGTGGAGGGTCGGGCGGATCGGGGGCGGGTACCACCACCAAGAGTTCCGGCGGCGGATCGTCGCAGCCACCGGCACCGAGCGGTGGTGGGGCACCGAGCGGTGGTGGGGCACCGAGCGGCGGTGGCGCCCAGCCGCCGGCACCAACCGGATGAGGATTGCCGTCCTCGGGGGCGGCCGGAGCAGCGAGCATGACGTCTCGATGGCGTCGGCCGCGTCGGTGGCCGACGCCATCGACCCGTCGCTGCATGAGGTGATCAGGGTCACGATCGGCCGGGATGGTGCGTGGACGAGCGAGGGGAACCCCGTCGCCCTCGTGCCTGCAGGGGGCGACATCGCACGGCTGATACGCCTTGATGGCGGCGAGAGCGCCGATGTTGATCTGGTGTTCCCCGTTCTGCACGGTCCGTGGGGTGAGGATGGCACCGTGCAGGGCCTCTGCGAGACCGTGGGAGTGTCCTACGTGGGCGCCGACGTTGCAGCCTCGGCCACGGGTATGGATAAGGCGCTTTTCCACGTGCTGGCCACCGCAGCGGGGATTCCACGCGTGGAGACGGTGGTAGTCCTGCATGCGCAGTGGCAGGCCGATCCGGCTGCAGTACGCGACGAGGTGGCCAACACGTGCGGATACCCGGCATTTGCGAAGCCCGCGCGCCTCGGGTCGTCGTTCGGTATCAGCCCGGTCCCCACGGCCGGCGATCTGGACGCTGCGCTCGGACTGGCCTTTGCCCACGATGACAAGGCGCTCGTGGAGCGCCGGGCGCTGGGCCGCGAGGTAGAGGTGGGACTGTTGGGCAACGCCGAGCCCCATGCGTCGCCCCTCGGCGAGATCCTCCACGACGCCGATTGGTATGACCATGACGCCAAGTACCAGCCCGGCGGAATGCGCCTGGCCGTGCCGGCCGACGTGCCCTCCGAGGTTCAGGAACGTGCCCGCGAGCTGGCCGTCGCGGCTTGGAATGCCATCGGCTGTTCAGGCCTCGCCCGCGTGGACTTCTTCCTCGAGGGCGATCATCTGTACGTAAGCGAGATCAACACCATCCCGGGGTTCACCGACACCAGTGTGTGGTGGCGCCTCATGGCCGGTGACGGGTTCGCGTATCCCGAGCTGGTGCAGCAGCTCATCGAGCTCGCCACCGAGCGCCATGCCGCAAAGGCTGCGTACCGCGGATGATCCGCGTCGGGGTGCTCGCCGACACGCACGTCGGTGAGTTTCTGGGCGTGCTGCCGCAGGTCGTGCT
This sequence comes from Actinomycetota bacterium, assembly GCA_005800465.1. GTDB lineage: Bacteria > Actinomycetota > Thermoleophilia > Miltoncostaeales > Miltoncostaeaceae > SYFI01. Next base: position 5,082 of record SYFI01000053.1, read on the forward strand.
CGATGCGCTGGAGGGCAGCGACCTCATCCTGCATGCCGGGGACCTCTCCGATGGCTCGGTCATCCGTGACCTCGAGCGGATCGCCCCCGTTGTGGCCGTGCGTGGAGACCACGACCTGCCATCTGCCCCACACCTGCCGCGTCGGGCGGTGATTCAGGTGGGGCGGCACCGGATTGGGCTCATCCACGGCAAGCGCCCGGGCACCGACGCACTCGTGGTGGTGGCGCACGCAGCGGCAGGCAGGCGAATCGGGTGGGATGCCAGCCGGGTGCGGGCAATGGCGCGCGCATTTGAGGGCGTAGATGCCGTGGTATTCGGCCACTGGCACGAGGCGGTGATCGCGCAGGTGGATGGAGTGCTGGTAATGAACCCAGGAGCGGTGTGCCCGTGGGGAAGCCTGGAGGGAGACCGCCAGCCCCGCCCCGGCGCCGCAGGAGTCGCCGACCGGCTGGTACGCCGCTATCGCCGGCAATTGGGCACGCAGGCAATGCAGCCCTCCGTGGGAAGACTGACCGTGAGCGACGCGGGAATCACCGGAGAAATCCGCCCCACCCCCCGGTGCCAGTCACCGTACTGATCAGGTCACAACTGGTGACGACACCCACCGTGCGTCTCTCGTAGGGCAAAACCCGGTTTTGCAAACTGCCTGCTCAGCGAGACTTCACCCATCAATGGGGTCAGACCCCGGGTGGGGTCTGACCCCATACAGATTGGGTCACAAATGGTTACGGGGCTCGTCGCGCCCTTGGGTGGGCGCGGTCGAAGTCTTCCCGTAGGTGGCTTGCGGTGATGTGCGTGTACACCTCGGTGGTCACTGGGCTGGCATGGCCAAGGTGGGCCTGAACGTACCGGATATCTACTCCCGCTTGCACCAGGTGGGTGCCGCATGAGTGGCGCAGCGCATGGGGGAACACGCGCACGCCCTCCGACACCAGACCTGCCTTGTCGGCCGCACGGTTTACCTCACGCCACACGTCCGATCGCCCGATTCGCCGGCCGCGCGCACTCAGGAATACGGCATCGGCATCACGGTGCTGCTGCTGGGCTTTGCGAGGGGTCACATCACGTGCGCGCAGTTCTGGTCGGCCCGTGGCCAGATACCGCGTGAGCACCTCGCGGGCCACCACCGGTACCGCAACGGCACGGTGCTTGCCGCCCTTACCCAGCACCACCACGTAGGGATCTTCGAGGTCATCGAGGTGGAGCGCTGACATGTCGAGGCCCGACGCCTCGGTGGCCCGCAGACCGCACCCGTAGAGCACCTCGATGAGCGCGTGGGTGCGAAGACCCAGCGGACCCGGCATGGCGGCAGCGGCGTCGCACAGACGGCGCATCTGCGACGGCGTGAGCGCCGACACCTCGCGCTGCAGACGCTCCTGACCGCGCGCGGCGGCAGATGGCGGTCGCAGGTCCTGCACGGGATTGGGCAGTGCCAGCGCACGCGACCACCAACGGCAGAATGCGCGCACCGCGGCCACCCGGCGGGCACGGCTCGACTGCCTCCCCTTCAGTGCATCCCGCCACTGCTGCCACCAGTCCGGGGGAATGGCAGCCATCTGCAGAGCAGCCCGGCGGGCGCCCGGGTCATCCTCCACACCAAATGAGGGACCGTCTTCACCGCCTGCGGCCACCCCAAGTGCCTCACCCAGGATGAGCAGATCGCGCGCGTACGCCGCGCGGGTATTGACACTGCCGCGTGTGGCAAGAAAACCGGCGACCAGCGCGCGGTACCCTGCGTCGTCCACCTGCACCGTCATCCGCGCGGGTGGGCGCGACGCAGAGTCTCCTGCAGCGCCTTGGTGGTGACCCCGGTGTAGCGCTCGGTGGTGGCGATGCTTGAGTGCCCCAGAAACTCCTGAACCACACGCAGGTGAGCACCATCGCGTCCGCCCGGGCCCTCCAGCAGATGCGTGGCCGCGGCATGGCGAAGCAGGTGCGGGCCACCGCGCCGCCCAAGCGATTCGAGACCGCGGTTGACGATGCGGTACACCGTGGCGCCGTCGAGTGCGGCGCCGGTTCGCGACAGGAACACGCGGGCGCGCGAGGCGGCGGTGAGCCCCGACATGGCGACCAGCCTCGGTCGCCCCTCGCCCAGCCACTCGCGCAAGGCATCAACGCACGGCTCAGTCATGGGCACCGTGCGCGAGTACCCACCCTTGCCCACCACTGAGAGCAGCTCATTCTCGAAGTCGAGCGACGACAACACCAGGTCGCATACCTCCTGGCGGCGCAGCGCACTGCCATAGAGCACCTCAACGATGGCCCGGTCGCGGATGGCCAGGGCACGGGCCGTGGATCGTGGCGTCGCGTCGGTGACCAACAGGGCCATGTGATCGGCCATGGCAATAACCTCGTCCTGCGAAAGGCGGGGGACGGGTGTGCTCTGCGGACGCGGGGCGTCGATCAGATCGGCTGGCGACCGGCCGCGGTCAAACAGCGGGGCGAGCCACTCCCGGAGCGCCGTGAGGGCGCGGCGGCGACTGGCCGCTCCCCACCCGATCTCCCGCAGTGCGGCCTCGAGCATGGATGGGGTGATGGCGCGTGGGCTCCCCACCCCCCGGGGGGCGAGCCACGCCGCCACCCGACGGCAATCGCGCACGTAACCGGCGCGCGACGCCGGTGCCAGCGCACGGGCACGCGACCCCTGCCGCGACAGGCGTTCGTCGAGTTCCCGAAGGGACTCCTCCCATGCGGGCGGAAGGTCCACGTGGACTGGTTCGCCGCCGAGAGGGGGCGCCCTCCACCACGGGGGTCAGCCCTCTGGCACGGTGCCCTCGAACGAGGCCTCGGACACGTAGGCCCGGTAGCCGCCGCCGAGGATGTTGGGGGGGAGCGACGTAATCCACAGCGTGTAAATGCCGGACGCTGCGCCCGGCGTGAGATCCACCGACTGACGGCCATCCCCGAACGTCCCCTCGCCCACCACGCGGGCGTTGGTCGCGGGGGGTCCGGCAAGCACCTGGAACGTACCGCCAGTGCCCTTGGTGATGAGGTTCATGCGCGTGGCCACCGACGGCTGCTGCAGAGTGAAATCAAGCCCCACGCCCGTCTTGTCCACCCCACCGAAGTCGGCCGTTGCGTACCGCTCCGTACGCCAGGCCGTCTCCTCGTTGCCGTCATATGCCAGTGGAACCTCGCCGGACATCTCCCGTCCCTCCCCGCCCGGATCAACGTCCTTCACCGAGGCCAGTTGCAATGGACCCACGGCGCCCATCACGTCAGTTGGTGGTGCTGTGGGCTGGGAGGTGGACGAGGCCGCCTGAGTGACCACATTGCCGGCATCAGATCCGCTGCCACGCCACACGATGAACGCACCCACCCCGGCGAGCGCCACGATGAGCAGCGCTGCCACGGCACCGGGCCACACCCGACGGCGCCCCGATGACTGCGCCACAAACACCTCGGCATCCGGATCGCGGGAGGGCTCAACCTCTGGGACATGCGCCGCAGGCTCCCCGGGCGGGGTCGGGGTCGAGGGCGGCAGGTCAAGGGGCACCACCGGGCGGGACTGCGTGTCACCATCGTCCAGCGGCACCACCGACCCGGGTGTCACCCCAAGCACCCCGGTCACCTCTTCAGATTCGGTGGCCGTGATCACCGGCATCACGCCGGTGGCATCCAGCGGTACGTCGAGCAGCGCGTCGGACATCTCGAGTGCCGACCCAAATCGCGCCGACGGGTCCTTCTCGCACGCGCGCAGCACCACCGATGCCAGATGCGCAGGGATCCCCGGCAACACGTCGCGAGGGTCGGGCATTGCATCGCGCACCTGGCGCTGGGCCACGCCCATGGGCGTGTCGGCGGGAAATGGCAGCTGCCCCGTGAGGCACTCGTACACCACGATGCCCAGCGAATACACATCGGTTCGCCCGTCCACGCGCAGGCCGCGGGCCTGCTCTGGCGCCAGATAGTCGCTTGTGCCAAGCACGGTGCCGGTGCGCGTGAGGCCACCCTGGTCGCCATCGAGCAGCCGGGCGATACCGAAGTCGGTGAGCTTGGCCGTGCCGTCGTCGGCCACCAGCACGTTGTGCGACTTGATGTCACGGTGCACAACACCCGATCGGTGCGCAAGTTCCAGACCACGTGCCACCTGACTGGTGATGGACGCAGCCAGCTCGGGCGACAGCGCTCCGCGCGACCGGATGAGGGCCTTCAGGTTCGTGCCCTCCACCAGTTCGAACACGATGTATGGCCCGTCGTCATCGGCGCCCTCATCAAGCAGGCGCACCACCGCCGGATGCGACAACCGCGCCACCACCTGCGCCTCGCGCCGGAACCGCTCGATCAGGTCCGGATCGTCCTGCACCCGTGCGTGCATGCGCTTGAGCGCCACGGCCTGGCCGGTCACCTCGTCGCGGGCACGCCACACAGTGGCCATGCCCCCGCTGCCAATCGGCTTGTCAAGACGATAGCGACCCGACACCAGGTCGCCGCTGCCGATCATCGAGGTCCGGTCGTGCGCACGCATGCACCGTAGAGATCGGGTCCGACGCGACGCATCCCATCACGTACCGGAGAACCCTCTCCCGCTGATACCGTCTCCGGCGTGGCCACCCACACCGTGCTCATCGTCGAGGACGAAACCGCGATCGCCGACTCCCTTGCGTACCACCTCGGCCGGGCCGGGTACCGCACGCTGCAGGCGGCCGACGGAGGCACGGGGCTTCGCCTGTTTCGTCGCGAGCGACCCGACATCATCATCCTCGACCTGATGCTGCCCCAGATGGATGGCTGGCGGTTCACCGAGGAGGTTCGCTCAGACGACCCGGAGGTGCCGGTCATCATGTGCAGCGCCCGCACCAGCGAGCACGACCGGGTACACGGGCTGGAGATCGGGGCCGACGACTTCGTCACCAAGCCGTTCTCGATGAAGGAGATGGTGGCCCGCGTGTCGGCACACCTGCGCCGTCGCGACAACGAGCTGTCCCGGGGGGATGACGGCGCCATCGAGTCTGACAAGCTCCTCATCGATCCGGGCCAGATGCAGGCCTTCGCGGGTGGCAAGAGCGTGGGGCTGACCCCGCGCGAGTTCGAAGTGCTGCTGGTGCTGGCCAAGGCGGCGGGAAAGCCACTCGCGCGAAACAAGATCTACCGCGAGGTCTGGGGCTACGAGATTATGGCCGGCGATCGTTCGGTGGACGTCTTCGTGCGCAAGGTGCGACAGAAGCTGAAGGTGGCAATCCCGGGCACCGAGTTCGTGGTCACTCACTACGGAGTGGGCTACCGCTTTGACCCCACACCGGAGGGCGCCGCCCACTGACCACGCCGGCCGCGCTCGTCATCTGCCCGGGATGCATCGGGGTGGTGGAGGTGGCGGGACCATGGTCCGATCTGCCCGAAATCGGTCAGGCGTTGAGTCGGGCACCTTCCCTCCGCTAAGGTCCCGCGGCCCCTGGCGGGATGCCCGAGTGGTCAAAGGG
>SYFI01000054.1 GCA_005800465.1 Actinomycetota bacterium
GCTTGGCGTTCGCGCCGTCATCGCGCAGTCGTTTGAGCGTATCCACCGCGGCAACCTCGTTGGCATGGGCGTACTGCCCCTGCAGTTCCTCGACGGCCAGAGCGCCGAGAGCCTGGGCCTCACCGGCACGGAGACGTTCACCATCAACGGCGTATCCGACATGGTGCCGCGTGCACTCCTCACCGTCGAGCTCGGCGATGGCCGTCAGTTCCAGGTGCAGTCGCGAATCGACGGCCCCAACGAGCTGAACTACCTCAAGAACGGCGGCATTCTGCCCACCGTGCTGCGTCGCCTCTACAAGGAGAGCGCCAGCAACTGATGGTTAGCCGACACCACCCCGCGGTACGGAGATCCGGTGCCCCTCCGTACCGCGGGGTTTCCGTGTGGGGTGGTGCGATTACGCTGAAAAGATCACCCCACTCAGGAGTCCCTGTGAGAGCGTCATCGCGCAGGAAAGCCATCTGCCTCGTTGCTGGATCCATCGGCATGTGTGCCATCGCGAGCCCGGCGCTTGGCACAATCTGGACCGCAACCTACTACCCCATCACCAGCGGCAGCGCCGCCCCAGCATCCACCTCGTGGCAGTCGCCCATCGGCGTGGCAACCACGGCATCGGGTGTGCCCGGCGTGTTCTACCGCGCCAATAACAAGTCGATTCAGGTCATCACCAAGGGCTCGGCAACGGCTGCGTGGCCGTCCAAGGCGAGATAGTGGCTGGCGGCATCGGGGGCCATCGCGGCCCCGATGCTCGGAGCCGCGATGTGGACCACCGGGTCCGGTGGGGCTTTGCGCGCAGCATCAGGCTCACGCCTCGCCCAGTCGGGCGCGGTCACGACCCGCAGCATCAACCCGCCGGTGAACCCGGTGTACAACCCCCGACCTCGGGTTCCGGCACGATGCTCATGGGTCCCGTGTCATCGGGCGCCGCCTGGTACGGAATCGCAGGGGCCAAGACCGATGGCAGCGGCGCGCGCGCGTTCGGTGGCCTGATGCGCGCAGGGCAGGTTCCAGTGAACCTGCTTCCGTTCGAGGCCAACGCGGGAGCGGAACCGATTATTGCCGAGGGAGCCGACTCCACGGGCAACCTCACTGCGCTCGTTCGTGCGGGCACCGGGCCGGTGGGATGGGCCGTACGCCCGGCCAGCACATCGTCGTGGAGCGACGTCACGCCGCTTCCCGTGCAGCCAGTGACGGGCTCGCCATTCGCGGTGTCCGTGGCACCCGACGGATCTGCGGCGCTCGCGTATGTCGCGCCAGTCAACGCAGACGGCTCGCTGTCGGCCTCTGGCACCAGCTTCGGTGTGGTGTGGATGACGCGCATCACCTTTAACGCCGGGTGGCTCGGCCCATGGGTGGTCGGGGTCAACGACACCAGGCCATGGACGATCGGTGTGGAGATCGGCGGAACCGGGACCAGCGGATCCGTTGCCATGAGCTGGCTCCGCTCGCCTGGCCAGCAGAACTACAACACGCCGCTGGCGCTGTCGGTGACACGCGCCCAGTACCCGGGGTATCCGCTCCCGGCGGCCACGGTCATCCCCATCAGCATCGACGCGCTCACCACCAGCGAGCTCAGCGGCGGGTCGCTCACCACGCAGATGAACGCGCAGAGCGTGGCCGCGGTGCTACGGGGATCAGGGGGAAGCCAGGGCACCTCGACGCCCCTCTACGCGACGACCTCCACCCCGACCACCCCGTGGACGGCACTGGTGAACCTGTCCGGCACCCGCGGGTGTTCGGGAGGCTTCCCCGGGCTCAGCCTGTCGCCGTACAACACCGGCTTCTATGCCGCGTGGATGTGCGCTCACTCAGCACCCAATGGCTCCACGCAGCCCAACAGCATCGGGGTCTCGCAGTTCCGATGAGCAGCACGGGCACACCCCGGGGGCGCCGCGCCGCCGGGGTGTGCACCACCACCTGACTGGTCAGTCGATGCCCGCTGCGGCGGCGTCGACCACCGCGCGAAGCGTGGCGGCCAGGCCGGGGCGGGCAGCCAAGATGCCGGGCGCGCCCTCCGGGCCAGTGGGCAACTGCTGCACCTCGCCACCAGCGGCGATCACGATGACCGCACCGGCGGCAACATCCCACGCCTTGACGCCGAACTCGTAATAGCCGTCAAGGCGGCCGGCGGCAACCCAGGCCATGTCAAGCGCAGCTGAGCCGCCCCGGCGCATGTCGCGCACGTGCGGGATGACGCCCGACAGGCGTAGCGCCTGGCGACGGCGGCGCACGGCGTCGTAGCCAAAGCCGCTGCCGATGAGCGCCTTGCTCAGGTTGTCGCGCGGCTCAAGTATCAGGGGCGTCCCGTTCAGCAGCGCGGGGCCACCCCGCACAGCACTGAAGGTCTCGCCGCGAATCGGGTCGTGCACCACACCCACGAGGCCACCGTCATCGTCGTGGCAGCCGATGCTCACCGCCCACTGCGGGTAGCTCCACAGGTAATTGGTGGTGCCATCCAGCGGGTCAACCAACCACGTAAGCCCCGTGGTGCCGTCCTCGGCCTCACCCGACTCCTCGCTGAGAATGGCGTCGTCGGGGCGCTCGGCGCGGATCATGCCGAGACTCGTCTCGTCGGCCTCCCGGTCGGCGTCGCTCACCAGATCGGTGGCGCTGCTCTTCTCGGTCAGGCCCTCTGCGGGCCGGTCGAACCGGGCCAGCAGTTGGCGGCCGGCGATCTCGGCGGCGCGCAGCGCCAGGTCGAGCACGGCATTTGCAGTGGTGGCGTCTGTGGTCACGAGGGGGCAGGGTACCGACCATTGACGGGCCGGGGGCGCTAGCGTTCCACTCTATGCCGAACTCAGTGAACCTCATCTCCCCGCGCGGCTACTGCGCGGGCGTCGACCGCGCCATCGAGACCGTTGACCGACTCCTCGAGGATCGCGGGGCACCCATCTACGTGCGCGGCGAGATCGTGCACAACCAGTACGTGGTGAAGACCCTCGCCGACAAGGGCGCGGTGTTCGTGGAAACCCCCGAAGAGGTGCCGGAGGGCTCGATCATCGTGCTGTCGGCCCACGGCAGCGCACCCGACATCTACTCACGCTGTGTTGCGCGCAACCTCGAGGTGATCGATGCCACCTGCCCCCTCGTGAGCAAGGTGCACGCCGAGGTGCGCAGGTATGCCGGGAAGGGCGCCACCGTGCTCCTGGTGGGGCACATGCAACACGACGAGGTCATCGGCACCCGCGGCGAGGCCCCCGAACGGGTCATCGTGGTTGAGGATGTCGCACAGGCCGAGACCGTCGAGGTTCCCGACCCCGGGCACGTGGCCCTCACCACCCAGACCACGCTCTCGCTGGATGACACCGCCGAGATCATCGCGGTCTTGCGCCGCAGGTTCCCCGCGCTACAGTCGCCCACCAGCAGTGACATCTGTTATGCCACACAGAACCGTCAAGACGCCGTGAAGAGCGCCGTGAGCGCTGACCCTTCGGCCGCACCCGAATTGGTGCTGGTGGTGGGATCGCAGAACTCATCCAACTCGCAGCGCCTTGTGGAGGTCGCCCGCGCCGGTGGCGCCGCCTCGTACCTCATCGACGGCGTCAACGACCTCGATCCAGCCTGGCTTCGGGGCCAACCCCGCGTGGCGCTCACCGCCGGTGCATCGGCACCCGAGGTGCTCGTACGCGAGGTGCTCGAATTCCTCGAGACCAAGGGCTACACACGCAGAGGCAGCGAGGTACCAACCGACGAGGGCGTGGTGTTCGCCCTGCCACCGCAGATCAGGTAGCGGCGCGAGGCAGGCTATGCGGGCGGCGGGAAGTACACGGGCTCGTCGATGATGAGGTCGGTGGGCACGCGGCCGTGCAGGTCGGCCGGATCCTGCGCGAAGCGCGGGTCAATCTCCACCACTGCTCCGTCCGGCACGGTAACGCCGGAGCTCTGGAGCCATCGCGATGCCCGCGCCACCATCGCCACGCGGCAGGTATCGGGCGAATCGGCACCGTCGGCGTTCTTCACCGGGGCGAAGCGCTCTTCACGCGCCATCTCCACCGTGGCGGTGCGCGCCGCAAGCGGCAGGGCGTCGAATATGAAGGCCTCGAACTTGACGGCGTTCGCTGCCTGCGGGTCGGGGTCGTCCACCGTGGCCACCCGCTTCTCAGCTCGGTGGAATGGCAACTCCACCTCCCCGCTCGCGATGCGCGTCGCGAACCCGCGGTCCAGACAGTGCACGCCAGTTGACCCAGCCCAATACGTCAGCGCGCCATCGGCGTCGTGGGCCTGTTCCAGATCCTTGGGCAGGTCGCTGTATTCCACCAGTGCAGTGCGGCCGTCCACCGTGGCCATTACGCCCATGCGCTCCTCGGCCGAGGTCTTGGCGACCACCAGCGTGCTCATCTCGGCCTGCGCCATGAGGTGCGCGCCGACAAGCTCCGGATCAGCCGGGCGCATGAGCGGGTTATCCACCTGCATGGTCATGATCACGTCGATGCCCCGCTCTTCCAGATCGCCCAGCACCGCGGCGCGGCCCATGGCGCGGAAGATGCCCCCATGGCCATCGGGCGAGAGGGTCAGTTGATCGGGAGCCTCATGCAAGATGTCGCCCGTGGCCGGGTCAACCGCGGGCAGCATGCCCTGCACGAACGTGCCCACCGTGCGGGGATCGAGTCCAAACATGGCGTGCTTCTCGAAGAACGCCATGGTCTCGGCGTCAGTCCCCGGCGATGTCATAAGCCAAAACGGCAGGTCGCACCCGTAGTCACGACGGCTCGCCCCGATACCCGCCGCGTGAATGGCAAACAACGAGTGCAGAGTGACGGGACCGATGCGAAACATGCCCTTGGGTGAGTCAAATCCGAGGCGCGTGCCCTGCCCCCCGGCAAGCAGCACCACTGCCACGCGGTTGTCGCGAAGCGCCTGCTCACCCACCGCCCGCGCCTCAGCCCGGCCATCAGGGTGGTCGGCAATGCGATCCACCATTGCGGGACCGATCTCAGCACGGTGCGCCTGCCCCTGCGGGGACCGCACCATCGTCTGCACGAGACGCTGCACAAGCGACAGGTCAAGTGCCGCACACTGCAGGGCGAGCCGGCCGTGTGCATCGCCCGAAAGTTCGGACAGGGAGGCCGCCAGGCGCGATTGCCCGGCGGCCTCCAGCTGGTCCATCAGCTCACTCATGCGGGGATGAGGGCCACCTTGATGACGCCCTCTTCGCGCGACTGCATCTTGCGGTAGCCATCCGGAGCCTCCTCCAACGAGAGCTCTGTGGTGAGGAGCGGCGCGGGATCGACCCGTCCGGCCTTCACCGCGTCAAGCAGCTCACCGAAATACGCCGGGCCCGGCACCAGGCCGCCCGTGATGGTGATGTTGCGAAGGAACTGGTCGAACCAGTTGATCTCGGGCACGTTCTGCATGAAGTGGTCCATGCCGAGGCAGGCGATGGATCCACCGGCGCGCACAGTGGCGTGAGCAGCGACCATCGACGACTTGCCGCTGATGGAATCGACAACCACGTGGGCACCCTCGCCATTGGTCATCTCCATCACAAGTTCCTTGATCTCGTCCGGCTCGCGGGACGTCACGACGCCCGTGGCACCGAGCTCGCGGGCAACGGCGAGACGGTCCTCGTGATGCCCCAGCGCGATGATGCTGGCGCCGTCCATCGCCGACGCGCCGTGAATAGCCGAGAGGCCAACTGCACCGTCACCGATAACCACCACGTTGTAACCGGGCTTCATGCCAGCCTTGCGCAGGCCGTGCCACCCGGTGGACATCACGTCCACCAGCGGCAGCATTGTCTTCTGGCGGTCCAGACCGGCGAACTCGTCGGGCATCTGGATCAGGGTGGTGGATGCCAGCGGCACACGCACGTAGTCACTCTGGCCACCCTGCGTGCCACCGCCGTGCTGCCATGTGCGGGGGGCCCAGCCAAACAGCGACCACGAGTTGCACGACGAGTGCAGGTGCTCCCTGCACATGGGGCAGGTGCCGTCGAGGATCGAGCACGAGGCAAGAACGCGATCGCCGGCGCGCAGGTTGGTCACCTCGGCGCCGACCTCTTCGACCGTTCCGATGAACTCATGGCCAAGGCGCGAGCCGGGCTCAAATCCAAAGGCCGAGCCGGCGTTGAGGATGTGCAGGTCTGAGCCACAGATGGCCGCCATGGTCACCTTCACCACGGCATCGGTCGGCTTCTCGATCTGTGCGTCAGGCACGTCCTCGACGCGTACATCTTGATCGCCATTGAAGATAAGGCCCCGCATGTCCACTCTCCGAGTTGGTTGCCTGCCTAGTATCGCCCACCAGGCCCCACAAGGGGCGCCATAACGGATCATCCAGAGGAGACCGCGACATGGCCGCAACCCGCGTGTGCTTCGTGTGTCTGGGCAACATCTGCCGCAGCCCCACGGCCGAGGCCATCATGGAGCACCGCCTCGGGTTCGAAGAGATCGGCGTGCACGTGGAGGTGGAGAGCGCCGGCACCGGATCGTGGCACGCCGGGTACCCACCCGACGAACGCGCCCGCGACGAGGCCACCCGCCGGGGGGTCCCCATGGGCGGCACCGCCCGGCAGTTTGAGGCCGATGACTTTGCACGGTTTGATCTGGTGATGGCCATGGACGCCGACAACGCCGCCGTGCTGCGCGCGCTTGCCCCCGACGACGACGCGCGCAGAAAGGTGCACCTGCTGCGCGAGTTCGACCCCGAGGCGCAGGGCGACTTGGATGTGCCCGACCCGTATTTCGGAGGGCAGCAGGGCTTTGCCGATGTGTTCGACATGGTCGACCGCTCGGTCATCGCGCTCATCGGCCATATCGCAACGCCCCGCGACTGACCATGGGACCGCCCGACCCCGAGCACATCGCGAGGCTCGCCGGGTCGCAGGTGCACACCACCACGCGCATCTCAGGCGGCTACGTCAGCGACGCCATCAGGGTGCATATGACCAACGGGCAATCGGTGTTCGTGAAGCACACCCGTGATGCCCCGGCGGGGCTGTTCCGCTCAGAAGCGACCGCACTCGCCTGGATCTCCGATGCCGGCGTCGGCGTTCCTGACGTCGTGGGCGTGGGCGATGACTGGCTCGCCCTCGAATGGATTGACGAAGGCGAGTTCACCCCTGCATCTCAGGAAGCTCTGGGGAGGGACATCGCCCGCATGCACCGCGCAGGTGCCGAGCAATTCGGTGCGCCGTGGGATGGCTTTGCCGGGCCGGTGCCCGTTCCCAACGACGGGCGCGATACCTGGCCGGCCTTCCTCGCGGAGTGCCGCATCATTCCGCTGGCCCACGCAAGCAGCCTGCCGGCCGAGATCTGGCGCAGACTCGACAGCCTGCTGGCCAATCTTCCCGACCTGCTGGGGCCGCCCGAGCCACCGGCCCGCGTGCACGGCGATCTGTGGGCTGGCAACCGCATGGTGAACAGTGAGGGTGTGCCCGTACTGCTCGACCCCGACGCGTACGGCGGTCACCGCGAAATGGACCTGGCGATGATGCGCCTGTTCGGGGGCTTCCCCGAGCGTGTATTTGATGCCTATGCCGAGGAGTTTCCGCTGGAGCCCGACTGGGCCGAGCGCGTGAAGGTGAACCATTTGGTGCCGGTCCTTGTTCACTGCGCCATGTACGGCGGCAAGTGGATTGGCGACGCCGACCAGATTCTGCGGAGCGTGGGCTAACTCGGGATGCCCGCCCGCTCGAGGGCCTCGGGCACATCCATCAACAGCCCGATAAAGAACTCACCGAACTCGCCAAAGCGGGCTGAGACCTCGTCAAAGCGCATCTCGTAGACGATCTCCTTGAGCGCGGCCAGGTCGTCGCTGAACAGCGTGACCCCCCACTCCCAGTCGTCCAGGCCCGTCGAGCCCGTGATGAGCTGCGTCACGCGCCCGGCGTATTTCCGCCCCAGCGTGCCGTGCCCCATCATCATCGCCTTGCGCTCGTCAAACGACAGCGAGTACCAGTTGTCGCCACCAACGCGGCGCTTGTTCATGGGGTAGAAGCAGATGAGTTTGCGCACGGGCAGGTCGGGGTGCACGCGCAGTTGGCGGTACTCCTCAATTCGCACCAGCCACTCCGCCAGTTTGCCCTCCACATCGCTCTCTCCCAGTGCAATGAGGCGGGTGCGCTCATCGTCCTCGGTGGCGCGGTATTCGCTCTCCTCCGTAATGGAGAGGTACGTGTACTCGGCCTCAACCGGCCCGGACATGACGCTCTTCACGGCGATGTCGAGGTCGTGCAGATTGGGTGCCACCAGCAGGAATCCCAGATCGGCGCGGCCGCCCACCACCGAGAATGCACGCACCTGGTTCTCGGGGGCGGCATCGGTGAACACCCTGAGCGCCCCGGCAATGGATGTGCCGCTGCCAGCGTCGGGATCGACCCTGAGCAGCAGATGGGCAACCGCCCAGCCTTTCGAGGGGATGACTGGTTCGAAGTGATTACTCATGGTTCACGACGGTAGCGCAGCCATGCGCACATACCATGTGGGCATGGACGATCCAGAGACCTTCGACCCTGCCGGGCGATTTCGCGCGGAGGTGACCGCATCGCTTTTGGAGGACCCACTCCCCGGGCTCCAGGTGCTGGCCGATCGACTGGGGATCCCTGTCGATGATGTCGCGCACCACGCACTGGTGCGATGGATGACAGCAGGGTCCGAGGCCCTGCTTGCGGCGCCTCCCGAGATGCTCGTTGCCCTGCAGGGCGCCGTCGACGCCGGTGATATGGACCGGGTGAAGGGCATCACCGACGCCCTACTCGCCGGATGGAACGAATGAGGATGCGCCACCCCGAACCCGATCCGGTGGGGCCGGGGCAGGAGTCAGTGTGGAGCTACCCGCGTCCGCCACGCCTGGAGCAGAGCGGCCGCCATGTGGTCATCCAACTGGGCGACGTGACGCTTGCCGATACCCATCGCGCATGGCGCGTGATGGAGACCAGCCACCCACCGGCGTGGTATCTACCGCCGGAGGACGTCGCCATGGCGCACCTGCGCCAGGCCGAGGGCCGCAGCCTGTGCGAGTGGAAGGGCCAAGCCGACTACTTCGACGTCGCCGTTGACCAGATCGTACTGCCCAAGGTGGCGTGGCGCTACCGCAATCCGGTGCCCGCGTTTGCCCCCATCGCCAGGCACATCGCCTTCTACCCCGGTGCGCTCGAGTGCATGGTGGACGGCCAGCCGGTGCAGGCGCAGCCTGGTGGCTTTTACGGCGGGTGGGTCACGCCCGACGTGGTGGGGCCCTTCAAGGGCGACGACGGGACCTCGGGTTGGTAACTAGCCCCTGCGGTGGGTGAGCGGGATCGCCTGACGGAACCTGAAGACGTCGTCGGGGTCGAACCGGCGGCGTGTATCGATGAGCCGGGCGAGGTTCTGCCCGTAGTAGACCCCGGGATGGTGTCGCTGGTCGGAGTCGATGTAGTTGACGTACTTCTGACCACTCACGTGCGGCACGAGATCACGCTCGAGTCCGCGAATCCAGGTCACGCCCATCTCCTGCTGGTCGGGTGCGTTCCAGTACGCCAGGTACTGCATGGAATACCGCATATCGCGGTGGGCGAACGCCGTGGCATCGGGGGCCACACGGTTGATGGCACCGCCGTAGGAGTCCAGCAGCATCTCACCGGTGCCGGCACCCATCGCCTGCCGTGCGGCGATGTGGTCACGGATCACCTCGGCCCCTGCGCGGTCCATCGGTGCCGACTCGGCCACGTAGTCGGACTTGCCCCAGAAGTACGGACGCGCTACTGCGCCCCCGGGGTTCATCTGCTGCCGCGTGCACTGCTCCGCCGCTGCATGCGTGCATTGCGCCCAGAACTGCACTAGAGATGCGTAGCTCGCCTGCCTGATCACCGTTGATGCCGGGGTCACCTGCGCCAGGAATGGCGCAAGTTCGGCAGCCAACCCCGCCTGGTCGCCAAAGAACTGGCCCGACACCTGCGAGATGGGGTTGGGGCCATCGGCGTTGGTGAGTGTGCTGCACATTGTGAACATGTCGTCGCCCGTGGCATGCGCCCACTCCTGCCAGGCCATGATCACATCCGGGCAGTCGGCCCAGTCAAACCGGAACACGAAGCCCATGGCCGCATCGGTGGGATGCGTGCGCATCTCATACGAGATGACGATGCCGAAGTTGCCGCCGCCGCCGCCCCGACAGGCCCACAGCAGATCCCTCTCGCTGCGGGCATCGGCCGTGCGGATACGGCCGTCGGCCGTGACGATGCGCAGCCCCTGGATGTTGTCCGACAGCGTCCCCCACCTTCGCGCCACCATGCCGAGGCCACCGCCCTGGGCCAGGCCGCCCACCGACACAGTGGGGCACGTGCCGCCCGGGATGGTGAGTCCGTACCGCGACAACGCGCCGTACGCCACACCGAGGGCTGTGCCGCCGCCAATGTGCGCGTATGGCACC
>SYFI01000055.1 GCA_005800465.1 Actinomycetota bacterium
ATCACCCGTGTCTGCACGGACTGGTTGTCGCGAAACGCACCGCTCTGCCAGAGCATGGCGTCGACAAGGGTCGTCTTACCGTGGTCCACGTGGGCCACGATTGCGACATTTCGGAGATCTTCTCGGATAGGCACGGCGCGGGACACTAGTGCATGGTGCGCGGTTCACAGCGGAGGGATGCAATGATCATGCCCGTGAGCCTCGAGGTGTCCCCCAATACCGACAGTTGGCAGGATTCGCGCTGGCCCCCGTTGATCGCGATCCTCGTGGCCGGGGCCCTCTACGCCGTGCTGCCCAGTAACTACGTGCTGGCGGGCCGGTGGTTTGGGTGGATCATCCCGTCGCTTGAGGTGGTGCTGGTGATCGTGGCCGCGTCGGCCCCCCCCTCGCGCCGAGAGCAACCGTTTGCGCAACATCGGCATCACTCTGGCCGCGCTCATCACGGTGGCCAACGCCAGCTCGCTCGTCACGCTCGTCATCGGCATCACCGCGGAAAATGGGCTGCAGGGACGTGACCTCACGTGGGCGGCCATCGACATCTGGGTCACCAACATCATCATCTTTTGCGGTCTGGTGCTCGGAGATTGATGGCGGGGGGGCCGAAGCAGGGGGCCGAGCGGGCCGTGGGCTATGCCGACTTCCTGTTCCCGCAGTACCAACTGCCCGAGCCCTGGACCTGGCGCCCGGCATTTCTCGACTACCTCTACATCGCATTGACCCGTGCGTCGTCGTTCGCCCCAGCTGACTCCTTGATCATGACCACCCGCGCCAAGGCCATGATGGCTCTGCAGTCGATCATCTCGCTGGGCGTCATTCTCATCGTGGCCGCCCGGGCCATCAGCATCCTCCACTGGCGACCCAAGCGCTTTTTCGAACTCGCCGTCCTCTCGAGCATCTCCCCACAGACGTTGGCCGTGGTGTTGTAACGGCTGGGCGGGAAAAAGGGCTTGAAGCACTCTCGGCTGTTCGTGGGAGGGGCGCTCTTCTCGTCGATGGTGGCCGGTGCCGTCGTAGCGGTGGGCCTGGCCGATACGGGAATCCACCTGAGCGGCCTCACGAGCGGTCACCGAATGCCCGGGCGTACATCGTGGCGGGTGTCGTCCTACTGGTGTTCGCCGGCTATGTGTTGTGGTGGCACCAGCGAGCGCGTTCGCACCACAAGAAGAAGGACCGGGACCGGGACTCCAGGCGGTTGGAACGCATGGTGCAATCGTCGTGGGTGGCACTCGGCGTGGGCCTGATCTTCGGTTTCCCGGGGCCCGGGTATGCACTCGCGTTGGCAGAGACCAGTGGGCATGCCCCGGGTTTCACCATCGCGACGGTCGTGATCTTCACCGTCATCTCATATTCGTGGGGATGGATACCCATCGTGTGGTTCATGTTCGACAAGGACCGCGCCGGGCGTGTGCTCACGGGATTTCGCACAGGGGTGGCAAGGCACCACATCGCCATCATCCTGTTGGTGCTCGCCGCAGTGGGGCTGTACCTGCTCACCATCGGCCTGCTCACGTTGTGATGCCCGTCGGGCCGTGGCGGGTGGCACTACTGCCTATGGCCCCCCGACCCCGTCGATCAAAGTTCGTGCTCGCAGCGATCGGCATCGCCGCCGTGGTGGGCGAAGCCGGTGCCTTGGGAGTGGTGACAGCGGTGGCCATGACGATGACTCGGCGAACCGCGGCGATAACGAAATGTGCGTCCGCGCGCGCACACCATCAGTTGGCCGATCAGATCACCCGCCACGAACCCGGGCCAGATCGAATACCCCCACCGCATAAGGAGTGCGGTGCCGACGCCCGGAGACAGCAGCATCGGACTGATCATCAGGTTGGTGAGGGTGATCGCATACGACCCGAGGGCCGCGGTGCAGGTGGCCACCGTTCGCGTGGATGGCGCCGCGCAGGCACGCTGGCCGGTGCCGTCGTTCCTCGGTCGTGCTGACGACCTGCGGGGGTCGCGCGTGGACATCGCCGCCCGGCGCCGCGTGGTCTTCACGCAGAACCCGGCGAAGGCCCAGTTCTTCGTGAACGGGAAGCTGTTCGCCCACGGCAACGGCGGTAAGCCCGTGCCGATGTTCAGCCCCCGGCTCAACACGGTGGAGGAATAGCTGCTCGTCAACGACTCCCCCGAGTGGCACAACTTCCACATCCACATCCACATCGACCCGTACCAGGTGGTGGCCCGAAATGGTCGCCCCGTCACCGGGCAGCCGGAGTGGGCGGATTCACGGGCGATGCCGCCGCGCAGCAGAATCACGATCCGCCAGCGGTTCGCCGATTTCACGGGCCGGTTCGTGTTCCACTGCCACGTGCTGGTGCACGAGGACAACGGCATGATGGCCGAGGTACGGGTGGTGCGCTAAGCGGTTGGGGCCGCCGTGGAGCTGCCGGCGCGCGATGGCTGGCGGGCTCCGAGCACCGCTGCTGCTACGGCGCTGGACGCCACGAGGACGAGTCCAGCGATGTCACCCCCCGTGGTCGCCGCCTCCAGGAGCCAGAATGACAGCAGGGCGGTGGTGACCGGGGCCAGCACGCCCTCGGCCCCCACCACGTCCGCGCTGATCCCGGAGAGCGCCCACACGCGACCGAGCGTCGGTACCAGTTGGGCGCCCAGGGCGGCCATGGTGAGGGCTCCGTACTCCGCGGCCGTCAGATCAAAGGCGGCGGCACCGTCACGGGGCGACTGGAATTCGACATCACGGACGGCAAGGTAGAATCGATGAATGGCGGGGGTTTGTTTGCCTTGGAACGCA
This sequence comes from Actinomycetota bacterium, assembly GCA_005800465.1. GTDB lineage: Bacteria > Actinomycetota > Thermoleophilia > Miltoncostaeales > Miltoncostaeaceae > SYFI01. Next base: position 2,750 of record SYFI01000055.1, read on the forward strand.
CCGAATTGTTTTCAGTTCCGATGTTCGGCCCGCTGAGCCCGGTCATCA
>SYFI01000056.1 GCA_005800465.1 Actinomycetota bacterium
GCACTTCGGCAAGCTCGTCCTGGAGTGCGCATGAGCACCGACGACCACGCTGCACAGATCGACGCGCGGCAGGCGCAACTACGCAACTGGTGCGCCATTCTCGCGGGCATCGGAGCCGTGCTCAGCTTCCTCGCCGTCTTCCGTGCCTTCGACGCCGTCTCATTCGGTGGCATCTTTGACACCTTCGCGCCACGGGCCGGAACCCTCAACGGGGCCATCGCCCTTCTCTCGGCCCTCATGACGATCGGCGGGGCAATCGTTGTGCGCCGCTCCCCCGCCTTGGGGAGTGCGCTGCTCTACTTGGGTGGCTGCGCTGGCTTCCTCGCCTGCGGGGGTATATGGTTCGGTCCCGGCGTCATCACCCTGATTGCCGCCAACATGGCGCTGTGGGCGATTTCTGACCCGTTCACGCACCCGCGTGAGGGATCGGCCGGTGGCAAGGCCGCCCGCAGCTGATGGACGTGGTGCTGCTGCGTGCCCTTGCGGACGCCTCGGGCCCTTCGGGGCACGAGGACCGGGTGCGGGCCATCGTTTTGCAGCAGTTGGCCGGCCTCACCAACCGCGTGGACACCGACCCCATGGGGTGCATCGACGGCGTGCGCACTTCGCCCGATGCATCCGCGGGCCGACTCATGCTGGCCGCCCACATGGATGAGATCGGCCTCATGATCACGCATGTTGACGATCGCGGCTTCGCGAAGTTCATCCCACTCGGTGGATGGGATGCCAAGACCCTCGTGGATCAGCGGGTGCTGGTGCAGGGCCGGGAGGATCTGGTTGGCATCGTGGGCACCACTCCTGTGCACCTCATGGACGAGGCCGCCCGCACACGTGCTCCCAAGATCGAGGACCTGGCCATCGACCTCTGCATGGATGGCGAGCGCGCCCAATCGCTCGTGCGCCCGGGCGACGTTGCCACGCGCATCCGCGAGCTCGCAGAGGTGGGAGACCTGGTCACCGGGAAGGCGCTCGACAATCGTGTGGGCGTGTACGTGATGATCGAGGGGCTCCGCGCGGCAGGGCAATCCCGTATGGAGGTGCACGCAACGGCAACGTCGCAGGAAGAGGTTGGCCTGCGTGGCGCGCGCATCGCAGCCCACCGCATCGCCCCGCACATTGCGGTGGCCATTGACACCTGCCCGGCAGACGACGGCCCCGGCGCGCCAAAGGACGGGCCAACAACCCGCCTCAGCAGGGGCGCGGCGATCCGTGTGATGGATGCAAGCGCCATCGGGCATGCGGGTCTGGTCGATCTGCTGGTGGATCTGGCTACCGAACGGGGCATTCCATATCAGTTGCATGTCTCGGGACGCGGTGGCACCGATACCCAGAGCATTCAACTGTCGGGACAGGGCGCCATCGCCGGCTGCATCTCCATCCCCACCCGCTACGTGCACACCGCCGTTGAGGCCTGTCACCCCGATGACATCGATGCCGCCGTCGCGCTCACCGCAGCGCTCATTGAGGAGGCACACCGCCTCCTCCCCGGCACTTAGGCCCAGAACACCGCAAGGGCGAAGCCCGCTGCCACAATCACGGCCATACCCCCGATGATTACGGGAGCCATCCGGCCGTAGGCCATGTGCCCGCGGCCAAACCCCGACAGCACGAGCGCCGCGAGCAGCCCGCCGGCGATTCCACCAAGGTGCCCCCCGATCGAGATGCCCGGGATCACGAAGGTGAGCGCGAGGTTGAGGAGCAGGAAGATCCCGAGGCCCGACCCCAGTAACGCAATGCCCTGCTGCCGCTCCAGCACCAGGAGGGCAGCCATAAGACCGTAGATCCCGCCGGAGGCCCCCACGGTGAGGGCCATTGGGTCAAGCAGTAGGGCTCCTGCGCTTCCCCACGCAATGCTGGTGAGGAAGATCAGGCCCATTCGCGTGGTACCGGCGTACCGCTCAAGTGCGCCGCCCAGCCACCACAGCACGATCATGTTGAACAGCAGGTGGATGATTCCCGCGTGGACAAATGCCGCGGTAATGATGCGGTACCACTGCCCGTCGGCAACAAATGGCCCGAACAGACCGAGATCCACGGCGAGGCGCGAGTTGCCGCCCCCGTTGATCCCGAGCCCCTGCGCCAACTCCACGATGGTCACCAGCACGCAAATGACGATGATTGCCACCGTCAGCGGCGCTCCGCCGGCAGCAGGCAGCAGGTTCAGCCTGCGGGATGATGCCTTGGGGGTCAACGGTGCCGAGCCTCCGGCACAGTCGGGGCAGCGGATACCCACGGCTGCGGTGCGCATGCAATCGGTGCATACCGGACGCCCGCAGGATGAGCACGAGAGAAGCGTCTCGGCCCCGGAATGCCGGTGGCAATGCATGGGCTCGGGGCCATCGGGTCGGGGCTGCTCGGTCACGTACGGTCATGGTACCCGGGAGTCCCATTGGAAGGCGAGATTTACCGTCATTCTGCGACTTGGTCCGGTAACCCGTTGACACCGTGCCCCCGGCCGTATTCACTACATCTCCGGCTCGTCCTCGCGCGGTCTGCGTTGGCGCGCATCCGCAACCCACTGAGGGTTCATTTGACGACAACGCCTGTGCCATTCGCGACGACTCCCCCGCCTGGGCTCCCCGAGCTCCTGGAGCACGACGCCTGCGCCCTTGCGGCGTTCGCGACTCGCGACGGCCAGCCGTCACATGAGATTGTTGCGCGTGCCGTAATTGCGCTCGACATGATGGTTCACCGGGCCGGCAGCGTTGATGGCGAAGGTGATGGATCGGGCATCCAGGTCGACATCCCCCGGCCGCTCTGGGCGGGCCGCCTCTCGGCAAAGGGCCTCGACCCCGCAGTGGCCGCCGACCCTCGGTTTGTCATCGCGCACGTGTTCTTCGAGGGCTCCGAGGTGGCCGACCGCGAGATCCCAAGCCTTCTCGAGATCGTCGGCCTGCACGGCTTCGAGGTGTTGCTCTCGGGCGAGGGCGACATCGACCGCTCCGCACTGGGGCCGCGTGCCGCCGAGACGCCACCGGTCTTCTGGCAGTTGGCCCTGCTCGCCCGCGACGCCGAAACCGCATCGCGCGACTGCTACCAGGCAATGGTGGCAGTGGAGCAGGACCTCACCTGCCATGTGGCATCGTTCTCGGCCAATGACTGCGTGTACAAGGTGCTGGGCCAGCCGCTGGTGCTTCCGCGGTTCTACCCCGAGCTGTCCGATCCGTCCTTCGGCTCATCACGGGTCATCGCGCACAACCGGTACTCCACCAACACCTATCCCACGTTCAGCCGGGTGCAGCCATTTGCCATCCTCGGCCACAACGGCGAGATCAACACCATCGCGCAGCTGCGGGAGCAGTGTCGCCAGCTCGGCCTTCCGGTTACCCGGGACGGATCCGACTCGCAGGACCTCAACCGCCTGCTCGAGGGCCTCATCTTCGAGAAGGGCCTGTCCCTCCTCGAGGCGGTCGAGTTCGCGTTCCCGCCCATCCTCGGCGAGGTTCACCGGCTGCCAAACGATCTGCAGGACCTCTACGTGCACTACCGCGAGGCCTGGGGGCCGTACGCACAGGGGCCCGTGGCCCTCGCCACCCGTGCGGCCGATGAAATGGTGTTCTCGGTCGATGCGCTGGGGCTTCGCCCGCTGTGGTGGGTTGAAACGGCCGACATGTACGTGGCGTCATCAGAGCCAGGCATCGTGCCTGTGCATGAGCTCACTACCGATCCCCGCCCCCTCGCCCCCGGCGAGAAGGTGGCGCTTGTGGGTGGGCTCGATGGTGTCCCTCTTGTGCTCTCGTACCCCGAGGTGCAGCGCGAGGTCCACGCCCGGGCGAGCGCCCGTGGCGGCCTGCCCCACGCTGAGGCCCGCGCCCGCCTGGCCGGCGGTCTCGAACCCGTCACCCAGCCATGGACTGGCGACGACGACGTGGTGCACGAGACCCCGCTCGAACTGCTGCTGGCATCCGCCGGTTGGATCGAGGGCGACAAGCAGCAGATTCAGTTCCACGCCGATCGCGGCGCGGAGCCCATCGGGTCGCTCGGATGGGACGGCCCGCTCGGCCCGCTCTCACCCGTCCCCGTGCCGCTGTCGGACTACCTGCAGGAAACCGTCGCGGTGGTGACTAACCCGGCCATCGATCGCGAGCGCGAAGTGGAGCACTTCTCCACCCGCGTGGTCCTCGGCCGCCGTCCGCCCATCGAGGGTGTTGAGCCTGACGCGCCCGAGCGCTGCGAATTGCGCGTGCCCATCATTCTGGGTGCCATGCGCCCGGGTGTCGAGGTGAGCCTGCCCGAGCTGCGTCGCGTCGCGGCCGGACAGGGCGTGGCAGTGATGGAGGACGTCCACGCTGCATGGGCGGAGCGCTATGTGCGACTCCCCCTCTACTTCCCGTGCGATCACACCATGGCCGAGCACGTACAGCGCCTGCGCGAGGCCGCGGTCGACGCCGTGCAGGCAGGGGCCGAGATCCTGGTGCTCGAGGATCGCCTGGCCACACCTGCGCACCGCGTGTGCGATCCGCACGTGGCAGTCGCCGTGGTCGACAAGGCCCTGCGCGAAACGCCGGGTGCCGATGGCGCCGCACTGCGTCGCCGGGTGAGCATCGTTCTGAAGGCCGCCGGCATTCGCAACGTGCACGACGTGGTGGTGGCCGTGGGATTCGGTGCCGACGCCCTGTGCCCCTACGCCATGGTCGAGCAAGCCGTCAACGGTTCACCCGAGCCCGAGGCTGCGGCCGGGCGCCTTTTGGATGGTCTTCAGAAAGGCATCGAGAAGGTGCTCTCGACTCTGGGTATCCATGAGATCCGCGGCTACGGCCGTCTGGTGTCTGCGATTGGCGTGGCCCCAGAGGTGCTCGATGCCCTCGGCATCCCGGGCTTCTGCGCGTCAGAGGGTCGCGGCCTCGACTTCACCCGCCTCGAGATCCTGGCCGAGCAGGGCCGACTGATCCGTGCTGGTGAGGAGAGTCCGGGCAAGATCAAGCTTCCCCGCATGTACCCCAAGGTGTGGAAAGCGCTCGCGCGCGTGGGTACCTCCGAGCGCGGGTACGACGAGTTCGCCGAGACCTGCCAGCGCCTTGAAGACGATCAGCCAGTTGCCATCCGCCATGCCGTCGGTATGCAGCTGGTCCCCGAGGCCGACCGTATCCCGGCCGACCGCGTGTCGAGCCGCGTGGCGGAGCACGAACTGCCGTTCCTCATCTCGTCCATGAGCTTCGGCAGTCAGGGCGAGACGCCTTTCCGTGCCTATGCCGAAGCCGCGTTCCGTGCAGACATGCTGTCAATGAATGGCGAGGGCGGCGAGATTCACGACATGTACGGCAAGTACCCGAAGCACCGCGGCGTGCAGATCGCCTCCGGTCGCTTCGGCGTGTCGTCGCTTCTCCTGAACTCGTCAGAGTGGATCGAGATCAAGATCGGACAGGGCGCGAAGCCTGGCGAGGGCGGTCACCTTCCCGGATCCAAGGTCACCGAGGCCATCGCCCACGCGCGAAACGCCACTGTCGGATCCGACCTTATCAGCCCCTCCAACAACCACGACCTGTACTCAATTGAGGACCTCGCTCAGCTCATCGACGAGATGAAAACCGCGAACCCATACGCCAAGGTCATCGTCAAGGTGCCGGTGGTCCCCGGGATCGGCACCATCGCCGTGGGCATCGCGAAGGCGGGGGGCGACGTTCTCACGCTGTCCGGATTCGATGGCGGCACCGGTGCTGCGCGCGTGCACGCGCTGCGTCGTACCGGCCTCCCCTGCGAGATCGGCACCGTGCTTGCGCACCATGCCCTGGTTGAGGCGGGCATCCGTGACCGCGTCGAGATCTGGGCCGACGGCGGCCTGCGTACCGCTGCCGACGCCATCAAGCTCATCTGCATGGGGGCCAACCGCATCGGATTCGGCACCGCACCGATGGTTGCCATCGGCTGCACGATCTGCCGCGGTTGTCAGCTGGACACCTGCCACGTGGGAATCGCTACC
>SYFI01000002.1 GCA_005800465.1 Actinomycetota bacterium
CCCATTCTCGAGCTCCAACATCGCCAACGAGTAGATCCGCCTCTGCAGGTCGTAGTCGTCCTCGTGCTCGTCGAAGTGCGCCCCGGTCTTCCAGTCGACGATGAGCGCGGAGCCGTCGGGCAGTGTGGCCAGCACGTCGATCACACCGGTGATCAACTGCCCGCCGATGAGCGTGGCGAAGGGCACCTCGGTCTGAACGTCGGCGGACTTCAGCGTCTCGGCCACCGGGTGCGCCTTGGCGCGCTCTAGGCATGCACGCAGCCTTTTCTCGTCCTCAGTCGTCACTGGGCGCGGGTGGGTGCGGGCCGCCTCGCGCTGCTTGGCCCGCTCGATGGCCTCGTCAACGTCAAGCCCTCTGGCCCAGTCAACGTGCTCGAGGGTCTCATGCACCAGTTGGCCAAACTCGCGCCCGTCGCGGTCGGGGTCGCCTGTGGTGAGGGTGTCCTCGCCCGTGGTGTCGGCCGAGGTTCGCTGGCCCTCGCCCTGTAGGCCAAGGTCGCGCTCCAGGTAGCGGCGCAGGCCGCACTTTCGCCACTTCTGCAGGTTGCTGTAGCTGATGGCGCCGCTCGCCATCGGCTGCGGGATGGTGGCGTCGTCTTCTGCCGCCTCTGGGTCGGGCTCGGGGGCGGTGGCTGCGGCCACGGTGATTGCCGGGGGCGTCGGCGGGTGCGCCGGGTCGAGGCGGCGCACGCGGATTGGCACCTTGGTGCCGGGCACGTTGATGATCTCCGTGGCGCCTGCCGGAATGTGCTCGGTCAGGTCGAGGGCATCTTTGAACACCATGGTGGCCATGCCGGCCCACGACAGCTCATCTTTGGTGGTGATGTATCCGGTGCCGATGAACATGAGGTGGTCTTTGGCGCGGGTGATTCCCACGTAGGCCACCCGGCGACGCTCCTCGCCCTGGGCCAAGTTGATGGCCGCTCGTGCCGCGAGCAGCGGGGTGGTGGCTGCCCCCTGACGCGCGATGCCCACTGAGCCATCGCGGCCTGCCAGTGTGCGGCCCTTCTCAGATGGCGGGGCCCACGACATGCGGGTCATGGCCACCAGCGGGAACTCCAGGCCCTTGGCGCCGAACATGGTCATCAGCTTGACGGCGTCAACGCCTGCCGGCACGCGCAGGTCCACGTTCTCCTTGTCTTCCGGCAGGCGGTCGAGCACGTCGCGGATGGACGGGCCGGTGAAGTCGCGCTCGACGCGGGCGATGGCGCCGATGAGGCGCTCGATGTTGCGAAGCTGCGCGCCCGTTGGGTCGTTGGCTTCAAGGACCAGATCGTATCCATGCTCGGTGACGATCGCCTGGGCCAGCCCCGACACCGACACCCGGCCCACAAGGGCGGCCACGCGCTGGTGGGCGTTGAAGACGTCGGGGTTGATCAGCGCCAGGTCGTCAATGGCCGGGGTGGGCACCACCAGCGCCTTCTGCTCATCCCACGTGAGCGAGTGCTTCTTGAGGATGGGGTTGATCTCGGTGGTCGAGAGCCCGGCGATGGGGCTGGTGGCCACGCGCAGGAACCAGTTCTGGGCAGGAGGGTCTGCGAACAGCTCGAGGTAGGCGATGAGGTCCTGGCACTCGGGGCGGTCCAGCAGGCCGCCGGACATCAGCGAGAGGTTAGGGATACCAAGGCGACGGAACTCTGCGGCGTAGATACCCAGGTACAGGTTGGTGGGGCAGAGCACGGCGATGTCGGAGATCTTCAGGCCAAGGTCTTGCGCCTGCTTGAGGATCACCGGCACGGCCAGGCGGGCCTCGGTTTCGGCACTCAGGTTGCGGCCGTCGCCCAGGGCGTAGATCACGTCGACCGATGGCGGCGTGAGTGGTGGATCCTTCGGCGTGGCCTTGGCCTTCATGGTGATGAGCGCCTTCGCGCCGCGGGCCAGCGTTGACGTGGGGTCGATGTCGTCGGGCTCGAGGATTCGCCTGGCCAGGGCGTTGATGCCATCGAGCACCGGTGGCTGGGAGCGGTAGTTCTCGTCGAGGGTGACGTTGCCCATGTCGGGCGACTCCACCAGGCCGAGGAACACCGTGACATCCGCGTCGCGGAACCCGTAGAGGGACTGGTTGGCGTCGCCCACGGGGATGAGCGCGCCGCCCGGCGCCACCAGGTCTTCGAGCACTGCCATCTGCAGTGGCGAGGTGTCCTGTGCCTCGTCCACGTACACGCGGCGGAACTTGCGGGGGGAGGGGAGGGTGCCCAGCTTCAGCGCGAGCTCGGCGATGTCGGTGTAGTCGGCGATGCCCTCCACGGCCTTCAGCGCGCGGTAGTGGCCGTCGTACAGGTCGAGTGCCTCGGCAATGGCCAGCGCGGCAGGGCGCAGGTGGGCGTCAATCTGCATCTGCTTCAGGCGCAGCATCCCCGCCTTGGCCTGCTCGAGCAGCGGCTTTAGATCTGCCTTCACGTTGCCTGGGCGCCCGTGGGTGCGCATCACCTCGCCAGCCTCCAGCAGGGCCAGGTCGCTGGCCAGCTTCGCTGCGGCCTTCTCGTTGATCTCGGGTGACTTGACGAGGTGCCGGAGCAGCTCCATCACCTCGTTGATCTCGCGCTCGGTGGGTGGGTGGGCCTCGGGCACGTGCAGGTCGGCCATGTCGAGTCGCATGCGCACGGCGCGGTCGTGGAACTCCTGGATCTCGCTGGCAAGCCGCTCGGGCATCGGGCTGAAGGCCTGCTCCAGCACCGTGCGCTTCTCGGGCGCGATCTCCGCCAGCACCATGGCCGCTGCCTGCTGGCGCAGGCCCACCAGCAGGCGCTCTTCGCCGGGCTTGAGTGACACCGGCACACCAAGGTCGAGCGCGTGCTCCAGCACCAGGCGCTGGCACACGGCGTCGATGGTGCCGCACATCAGGCGAAGGGTGGCCTCGCCCGCGCGATCAGGTGCAAGCTCGCGCAGGCGCTCCTCAATGCGGGCGGTCACGTTGGCGGCGGCTGCGCGGGTGAAGGTGCACACCAGAATGTCTTCGGGCGCGATGTCGTGGTCAATGAGGTCGCGGGCCACCAGCGCGGTGAGGGTGTGGGTCTTGCCCGATCCCGCACCAGCGGTGAGGGCAAAGTTGCCGGTGGCCTCAAGGGCGCCCGCCTGGGTGTCTGACAGGCCAAAGCGGTCGGCAAGCGCGCTCATGTGGTGCTCCACGCGGTGGTGGAGATGTACTGGTGTCCACACCACGGGGCGTCGCAGGTTTCGCCGGTGCCCCACACCTCTTTGTTCTTAATGCCGTGGCAGGCGAGCGCTGCGCGTTCGGTGGCCCGCTTGTTGTCGGCCACCCATTCCACGTCAACCTCGCCGCCTCCGCCAATGGGGCGCGTGGTTGATCCCACGTGGTCCTGGTGGGCGACCGACACGTACAGAAAGCCCAGAATCTCGCGGGGCAGGCCTGCTTGCGGGTCGCCTGCGGCCATGAACGGGTACAGGCCCTTCTGCAGCTCGTCGCGGCGCTTGGCGTAGTCGGGCAGCTGGATGGTGCGCTGCAGCTTCCAGTCGATCACCAACACGCCGCGGTCGGTCACGTCGACGCGGTCGGCCACGCCGCTGATGGTGAAGCCCTCCACGATGTTGCCGCTGCGAAGCCACATCTGCGCCGCCACCGGCCGCCACCCCGGGGCGATCTCGTTCATGTACTCCGGGTCGTAGTACTTGCGCGCAGTGGCCTCGATCCAACCCTCAAGCATGTCGCGCTTCTCGCGGGGCACCATGGGCCATGCGGGATGGGGGTGAATTGCGGCCATGGCTGCTGCCACACGCTTGTCGAGTGGGGCACCGTGCACCGGGTGTTTGCCGCCCAGGGTGAGGGCCATGCCAAGCGCCTCGTCGGCCACGTTGCCCATGTGCAGGTTTACGCCGCCGCGGCTCCACGGACGCATGTGGCGGCCCACCATCCAGCCGAGGGGGCAGCGCAGGTACTCCTCGAGAGTGGTTACCGAGATGGTGGTCTTGGGGGTATCCGGGAATTCAGGCGGGCGCCGGTGGCGGGCGAGGGCGTCGAGCGCGTGGCTCACAGGGCCGGGGTCGGCGATGCCTGCCCGGGCGCGGCCCTGCATGCGGCGGCGGAGGGCGGCACCGTCGCGCACGGAGATCACCTCTGGGGTGAGGTCGTTTGCTTTCTCCACCTGCGTGAACCACGGGGACGGGTCGCGCTCGATGCCGTCGGCGCCCTGTGGCTGGCGAATCATGGTGAGGGCGCCGATGGCCACTGCCTGAATCGCCTGGAAGTCGGTGCGCTCGTCGCGGGGGCGGAGGGCCGGTGCGGCGTCGATTAGCCCGCGGCTCACGAAGGGTGATGCCGATGGGGTGCGGGGCAGGCTGCCGGCCAAGATGCCCGTCATCACCACGTGGCTCGCGCCGAGGGCGGCCACTTCGGTGGGGCGGAGGATTGCCACGCCGCCGGTGGTGCCACGGGGGCGGGGCACGGCGACGCTCTCTTCCAGAATGACGACAGCGTGCGCAGGCGGCTCGACGCCGTGGGCGCGCAGGGTGTCGATCTGGGTGCGAAGGGCATCGAGCCACAGGTAGGCCTGCTGCAGTTGGGGGCCAAGTGCGTCGGGGGTGCCGCCTGCGGCCTGGTACGCGTTGTTGGCAAGGCGGAGGCCAAGGGCGTGCAGGGCGTCGGCTTCGGCGAGTGAGCCGGCGGCGTGGGTGGTGGCTGCTGCCTGGATGTCGTCAGTCGTAAGACCGAGGGTGAGCGCGTCGGAGTCTTCTGCCAGATCGGCCAGCAGGTCGGCGCGCAGAGCGGGTTGCTCATCGGCCACCTCAAGCGTGAGGGCCACACGTTCGAGCACCGCGCCCACCAGGGAGTCGCGCATGGCCGCACCGCGGCTGGCCACCACCGGGAGGCCGCGGCGGGACGCGGCCTTTATCGCCGCGTCGCCGGCTTCGTCATTCGGTACGCACACCACGATGTCGTCGAGCGGCGTACCGGCATCGGCCCAGTCGGCTGCCACCTCAATGGCCACCTCAACCTCATCGTCGGCCTCGATGAGCCGAGGGGTGACGGCGTGCACCTCTGTGTCGGGGACCGTCCCCGACACAGAACTCACGTCAACACGCGCGGCATCGATACCCATCTGCGCCAACATCAACTCGGCGTCGTTGGGCGATGTTGCCAGATGCAGGGTGACCGGTGCGTTCTCTGCCAGTGCCATGAGCAGGTGGCCCGTGGTGGGGCGGAAGGCTGACGGCGGTGCCACCACCAGCGGGCGGTCGTAGGTGATGCCCTCGGCAGCGCGTGCGGTGAGCACGCGGAACCTGGCGCGGCTCACCACGCCCATCTCGTTCAGTACATGGCGCAGTTCGGCGATTCCGCTCTCAGTGGGGGTCTGGGCGGGGTAGTCGTCGCCCACCAGGTCGTCCAGCTGCTTTAGATGGGCCACGAGGCGGTCAACATCGGCAGGCCTTTCGGCAACTGCACGCAGGATGGGGGGGATGGAGTCGTGCCCGAGCGCGTCGGTGACCTTGGCGCGAAGTTCGATGTCGTCGAGCGGCGCAGGAACCTCAGCGCGGCTGCCCACATCGCGCCACAGTCGCTCCATGGTGTCCACCGTGCCGCCGAGAAGGGTGCCCTGCTCGGCAGCGGCCCGGGTGAGCACGCGGTGGCGGGCAAGGGCACTGGCCACGATGAGACGGCTGTCGGGGCCGTTGCGCCAGCCCTCCAGCAGGGAGTCCCACACCCGGGCCGGTCGGCTGTACGTGACCACCTGCAGGCGGCCAGTGGTTGGGCGAGGTGACGTCACGCTCTCATTGTCCCGCATTCACGAGAGTGACCTTACGGGCACGGAACTGCGGCGGTCGCAACCACCGCCCACCTCAGCCACCCGGAGGGGCCCGTGTGGCTGAGGTGAGTGTGGACGGCGCTCCGGCCCATGGCGACGACGGCTCTGGGCCGACGTGGTTGTGGGCTTCAGCCGATGCTGGGCGTATCCTTGCGCCCATGAAGACGAGCGCGCTCTCTCTTGCGGCCGCGGCCGCCACTGTGCTCGCCGCTCCCGTCATGGCCAGTGCCTCGGCCCAGGTGCTGTTCTCGCAGTCGGCCGCCACTGCCACCACCTCTGCGGTGCGCGGCGCCTCGGGCACCGTGTCGATGCGCACCGCGCACAAGGCCGTGCTTGCATTTGAGGAGCGCCCGGGCACCCGCACGGGGTTGATGTCTGAGGCCGCGTTCTCGGGCCTCTGGGGCGGTGCATTCCACACCGACCCTCCCAACGCCATTCTCACCGGCGTTGACCCGCTCGGCCGCAACCACCGCGTGGTGGTGCGGGTGACGAGCGCCGCGCGTACCGCCCACGGTGTGCGCTACCAAATGCGTGCGCTCCGCGGCTCACTGCCCGCACGGCTCAGCCCCGCCAACCTGATGGTCGACAGCGTGCCCATCACGGCCATCTCCGCCGCCTTGAAGGCGTACCTGGCAGGCAGCTCGGCGAAGGCAAACACGTACGAGACGCTCATCAACGCCCTTCATTTCCCCATGATGGCCCCGGTCACCACCAGCCCGCAGATCGTCATCTTAAGCGGCAGCCCGATGGTCGGCAGCTCGCCGAACTTTCGGGCGCAGGTGATCAACGGCCAGCAGATCGTGTTCGAGCCTGGCGCCCAGATGGTGTTCCCGCCCAGCACGACGGCCGTGTCGATTGTGTCGCCGCAGGGCCCGGGCCCATGTGCCTGGCCCGACGGCCTGCAGGGGTCGGCGCAGGTGCTGGCAAGCACCGGTGGCACTACCGACTATCCGGGCACGTCGCTTCCGGGCGTCGTGATCACCAGTACGCCCCTGTTCAGCGGCATTTGCCAGCTAGTCTATGACATCACGACGATTCCGGCCAAGAAAGCCGCGACCACATTTCAGGTGGGAATCACCTTCACCAACACGTCGTCACAGCCCGTGGTGCTGCAGCCCGTGCAGATAAGCGCCGACTAGCCCCTCGGGTGCGGCGCCCTCTTCTCCCCAAGGACTCCTCATGGCACTGAAGTCACCCTCTCCCGCGCTCATCGTGTCGTGTGTCGCGCTTGCCGTGGCGCTCGGCGGCACTGGCTACGCCGTCACCAATCTGCCCAAGAACAGCGTGGGCAACTCGCAGATCAAGAAGAGCGCCGTCACCAGCGCAAAGGTGAAGGATGGGTCGTTGGTCGCCGCCGACTTCAAGGCGGGGGTGCTCACCACTCTGGCGGGTACCCAGGGGGCGAAGGGCGACGCCGGTGCCACCGGCGAGGCAGGAGCCACCGGCGCAAGTGGGGCGACGGGCCCCACTGGGGCGACCGGTCCCACAGCGTCGGCGTATGGGGTGAGTAATTTGGTCGTCGCTCTGAGTGCCGGAGGGGCCGCCACCGAGGTGATCCGTCTCACCACCGCGTCCCCCACATCAGGTGCGCTGGTGCTGCCCACCGCAATGCGCGTGTTCGTCATGGCCGACGTCAACGCCTATAAGGGCACCGGCCTCGCCTCCACCGTGGGCAACCTCACCTGCCGCGTGCGCTGGGCAGAAGGTGCGGGTTCGTTCACCACGCTCACTCCGCTGCCCTCGTCCACCTTCCCCAACGTTTCTAACGGCACAGCCGTGTGGCAGAGCATGTCGGTCACCGCGCAGGTTGACCTTCCGGCTGGTAGGTACGACTTCCAGGTGCAGTGCTCTGCGTCAAACTCAGTGGGGTTGGGTACTGCTCAGCTCTCCGTGCAGGATGCCGAGATGAATGTGGTGGCCGCCGCCGCCTAGGTGTTGTGCCTACACCGGGATGGTCTCGGTGGTGCGTGAGCCCTTCTTGCCCGCGATAATTGCCCGGAGCGCCGTGCCCTTGGCGGGCTTGCCCTTCATGACCACCTTCACCTTCACCACCTTGCCGGCCTTGGCGTTCTTCACCGCAACGGCCTTGGTGGTGGACTTCTTCACTGCCACGCCCGCGATGTCCGACCCGGCGAGCATGGGCAGCACCTTGCCTGCCTTGGTCTCAAGGCGAAACGAGTAGTTGCCGCTGGCCGCGTAGCGCAGGGTGAAGGTGATGGTGGTGCGACCGCCCTTGGTGGCGGTGCGCAGGTTCTTGGTGACCGGCGTCACCACGTTGGTGGGGCCGGTGGGCGCACCGCTTGGCGCGGGTGCCGGGGCGGGCGGGGGTGCCGGGGCGGGCGGGGGTGCCGCGTTGCCGGTGGTGATGCTGCCCACGCTCGCGCTGTTCTCGTTGCTGAACCACATCAGGCCATTGGGGCCCGCAGTGATCACCGACGGGTACGAGTTAGGGGTGATGCCTGCCGAGTATTCGGTGATTGCGC
>SYFI01000057.1 GCA_005800465.1 Actinomycetota bacterium
ATCCACTCCGTGGACGACATCACGGCGCAGGCCATTGATGCCCAGACCATCAACATCAAGCCATCGCGAACCGGGTCGCTTAAGCGACTGATGGCCGTGTACGACCACGCGCGTGCCGAGGGCCTTGGCATGTACGGCGGCGGGCAATACGAACTGGGGCCGGGCAGAGGGCACATCCAGTACCTGGCGTCCATGTTCCACCCGGAGGCACCCAACGACACATCTCCGGTGGAGTTCCACGGCCAGCCCCGTCCGGGCATGCCCACGAGCCCTATTCCCGCAATGCCCGCCCCCACCGGATTCCGCTGGGGGCCGAACAGCACTTAAGAGGCGGCGGGAGCGCCCTCCATCAGATCGCGCGCGGTCTCCAGACGACCCCACGCGGCCTCTTCGGCACGCTGGTGCTCATCGCCGCTGGCGTAGAGATGGGCGCCCCGGGAAACGCGCAGGTAATCGGTCATCGCGCGCTCGAGTTCCTCATCGGGACTCATATGGCGCCGGGTGGGAACTTCGCTGCTCACCACATGACCTCCTGACCGTTGGGGAATAACCTAGCGCGGGTCACCGCCCCACGCCCCTCGCGGTGTTGCACGGAGCGGCTGCGACACCATGGCTAAAGTAGGCGGATGGCAATCACGGAGGGCACGCCGACACCGGCGACCAAGAAGACTCAGCGTTGGCGCGGCATCCTGTCGTTCGTCTGCCTGACCATCTCGATTCTCTGCCTGATCGTGGGCAGCCTCTTCGTGTGGGTGCGCGCAACCGCCTATAACCCTGACGGCTTCGTGAGTGCAGCCCTCAATGTGCAGGGCCAGGTGGGTGTGCAGGACGCCATCGTCAACTACGTCGAGAATGACGTCATCACCCAGCAGCGTGCCGAAGATGCCGCCAGCAAGGTCGTGGAGCAGTTGCCGGTGAGCGCCGATCGCAAGGCATTCCTCACCGGCGTGCTCGCAGCATCGCTCCGTGCCCAGGTGGGCAACATCGTGCAGAACGCGCTCAGCACCGGTGCGGCACGCAAACTCATCTCCAACGTCTCCGAGCGGACCAGCGAAGGCGTGGTGGCACTGCTGAGGAATGAGCCCGGGGTGTTCGCCTTCCAGGATGACGCGATCGTGTTCAACACCGAGCCCCTGGTGCAGGAAGCCCGGGCGGCCGTGAATGCCAAGCTCGGAACGATGGCCAAGTACCTCCCGGCGCCGCTGGCAGCCGAGGGCTATCCCGTGTACATCATCGCTGAGGGTTCTGGCGTTACGGCCGTGCAGAACGCGATCACGCTCGTTGACCTGATGACTTGGGTACTGCCGATCGCATTCCTCATCCTCATAATCTTGGGCCTGCTGCTGGCACACGAGCGCAGGTCGGCTGCCTACCGCACCATGACCGCCATCGCAGTTGCTGCGGTGGTGGTGTTCATCGCGCTCCGCATCACCCGCAGCATCATCGCCGGCCTCATCGCGGAGCCAGCATCTGAACAGGTGTACAACGCGATCGTCGATCAGATCGGGCAACGCCTTCTGGCCCAGACGATGTGGCTGGCGCTCCTCGCCGCGGTCGTTGCAGGAATCCTGTGGCTGTTCGGTCCCGACCGGCTGGCCAAGCGCTCCCGTTCGTGGATCGCCCGTCGATCGAAGGACCTTGCGAATGGGGCGCAGAGCGGCGACGGGCGCGTCACCACGTTCGCCCGCGAATACACCCGCCACCTTGAGATCGCTGGCGTCGTCGCGATCGCACTTGTCCTCATATTCTTCACCTCGCTCGGCCCCACCGCATGGGTTGTTGGTCTGGTGCTGGTGGTGCTGTGGTTCCTGGCGCTGGAATTCACGCGGTCGGCGCCATGGATGACGTCACTTATCGGGCGCCTGCGCAGCAAGGACAAGGCCGCCGCCTAGGCCCCGCAGGGCAGGGAACGTGTGTTCGCTACAGTGCCCACGTGGGCGACCCTGTTGACGACATCATCCGCGTTGCCTCGCTCACGATGAGCGAGGATGAGGCCGACCGTCTTATCGGCTGGATCGCCCTTCGCACCGGTCGAAGCAAGGCGCTGGCAACCGGGGACGACACCATCTCGCGCCTGCGGCACGTTGCCGAACATTGGCTCGATGACGACCAGCGTCGCCGGCTCGCCGGGTGGATCGCACGACGCGTGGCTCTGGGTGAGGATCCGGTACCGCCCGCACGAGGTCAGGGGCGGCGGCGCGCGTAGGCATGCCCCCGTGCCCCTCGCCTGTGTCGCCGATGCTCTGAATATCCGATCGCGACCATCATCTGCTCGGCACCAGCTGATCAGGCCGGGCGGGTACGAAGCGGCTCGCGGCCGTCTGGGGCATCTGGTAGACCGGCGCCGAATGCAGGGTTCTGGCATGCCCCATTCGCACGCAGCGGGAATGTGCGATCGATCACCGCCACGCAGATGGGGCGGGGCGGCCGATCGGCACGAATGGCACCGAAGCCGGGGTGGTCCTGCTCCACCCGGGCCAGCTGACCCGCATCAATCTCGACCCCGAAGACCTTGTCGATGCAGCCGATCCATGTCACGCCGCCCTCCTCGTGCGCATAGAGACGCGGGCAGGCCTGCGCCACGCACCCCGCCGGGTACACGATGCGTTCGCATCGCACCGGGCAGAGACGGCATGACGCGCCATCATCGGCGGCCTCGAGGGCGAGTCGGGCATCTGGGGCGGTGTGATCGTCCATTGAGAGGCGATTCAAGCCGCGGGTCCAAAGGCAGTCAAGCCCCTCTGGCACCGCCCGTCGCGATCAGGCGACGGCGCGCTCCCCGAACATCGACTTGAGCGATGCCAGACGGTTGCGATCGCCCGGATCCACCAGATATTCCTTACCCAGGCGCATCCGCACCGGGCCCTCGGGGGTCATCACATCCACCACCACCGACGCCTCACCCGGATGGTCGCTGATCAGTTGCTTCAGCATCCCCATGTTGGTGCCGGCCACGCGGCTGGAATCCACCTTCAACAGGAGCCTGTCCTCTTCATCGGCCGGGTCGGGCTCAAACGGCGTGATGGCCTGTGCCACCAGCTTGGTCTCGCCCTCACCCTTCTGGTCAATGCGACCGCTGATGAGCACCAGCGCATCCTCGTTCAGGACCTCGCGCGACGCGGCCAGCACCTGCGGCACCACAACCACCTCGATGCCCCCCTCCCAGTCGTCAAGCCGCACAAATGCCATGGGTTCGCCGCGCTTGGTGCTGATGTGCTTGATGAACCCCACAAGCCCACCGAGCGTGACCGTCTGCCCATCGGCGCAGCGCCCCACGTCTCCGATGGTGACGGTGGTGAGCCGTGCCAACTGCTTGCGGCAGTCGGTGAGCGGGTGGCTCGACACGTAGAGGCCAATAGCCTCCTTCTCGCCCTTGAGGAGTTCGTCTTTCTCCATCTCGTGTGCCGTGATTGCGGGGTCGGCGTCGGCCAGCCCGGCACCGGCGTCGTCGAGCATGCCGAACAGCGACTCCTGCCCGGCCGCCTGATCATTGAGACGCTTGGCTGCCTGAGCCATGGCGGCCGGCAGCGTCTCGAGCATGCCCGCACGACTGGCGCCGGTGCAGTCGAGGGCGCCCCCGCGGATAAGGCTCTCAAGTGCCCGCTTATTGAGTTGCTGTGGGTCAACCCGTCGGCAGAAATCCCACAACGACGGAAATGCCCCATTGGCCTCCCGCTCGACCAGAAGCGCCTGTACGGCCGACTCCCCCACGGCCTTTACAGCCGTGAGCCCGAAGCGGATCTCCTTCACTCCGGTGACCACGAAGCCCGCGCCCGACTGATTGACGTCGGGCGCGAGTACTTCGATGCCCATGTCCGAGCAGGCCGATACGTAGAACGGCACGCGGTCCTTGGTGTCCATCACTGAGGTGAGCACGGCTGCCATGTAATCGGCAGGGTGGTTGGCCTTGAGGTACGCGGTGCGGTACGAGAGCAGGGCGTAACAGGCTGCGTGGCTCTTATTGAACGAGTAGTCACCGGCGGCCTCGCACAGGCCCCAGAGGCCCTGGGCAACGTCCCTCCTGCAGCCGGAGTCGATGCAACCCCGAATGAACTCGTCACTCAGTGACGCCATCAGTTTCTTATCCTTCTTGCCCACAGCCTTACGAAGATCATCCGCGCGAGCGGGCGAGAATCCCGCGATGGTGCGGGAGATCTGCATCAACTGTTCCTGATACACCGCCACGCCATAGGTGGGTCCGGTGATGGGCTCCAGCCGCTGGTCGTCAAAGCGGACCCGGCTGGGGTCGCGCTTGTTCTTCGCATAGGTTGAGATAAACGCCATCGGGCCCGGGCGGTACAGGGCCACAAGCGCCACGAGGTCGGCGAACTCAGTGGGCCGCACCTCGCGCAACGCGTCCCGCATGCCCGACGACTCAAACTGGAACACACCGAGCGCATCGCCCTTGGCGAGCATGCGGTAGGTGGGCGCGTCATTCAGGGTCAACGCCTCGATATCGAGGTCTTCGCCCGTGGACTCGCGGATCAACCGCAGCGCGTCCTGAATGATGTCGAGGTTGCGGAGTCCCAGGAAGTCCATCTTCAATAGGCCGAGGGCCTCCACGTCGTGGTCGGGCATCTGGGTGACCACCGCGCCCTCGTCGTCAACACGCACCGGCAGGTAGTCGGTGATTGCACCCGGTGCGATGACCACGCCGGCCGCGTGCACGCCCTCGTTGCGCACCAGGCCCTCAAGCGGACGGGCAACCTCGATGATCCGGCGTGCGCCTTCGTCAGACTCCACATAGGCGGCCAGCTCGCCACCCGGGGCGAGCGCCTGCTCCAGCTTGATGCCGATGGGGCGCTCGGGCACGAGCTTGGCGATGCGATCGACCTGCCCGTACGAGAAGCCGAGCACACGGCCGGAGTCGCGCACAACCGCGCGGGCCAGCAACTTGCCGAAGGTACCGATGCGGGCGACTGCGTTGCTGCCGTACTTCTGTGTGACGTACGCCACCACGCGGTCACGTCCGCTCACCGAGAAGTCGGTGTCGATGTCCGGCATCGACTTGCGACCGGGGTTGAGGAAGCGCTCAAACAGCAGTCCGTGCTCGAGCGGGTCGAGATCGGTGATGCGCAGCGAGAATGCCACCAGCGACCCGGCCGCAGATCCACGACCCGGGCCCACCGCCACGCCATTCTCGCGTGACCACTTGATGTAGTCCCACACGATGAGGAAGTACGACGAGAAGCCCATCTCCTTGATGGTGTCGATCTCAAACTGCAGACGGTCCTCGGCAGCGGCCGGCCAGTTGTCCACGCCGTAGCGGCGGTCGAGGCCTCCGCGGCACAGGCCCTCGAGGTACACGTCGTCGGTCTCGCCGGTGGGCACCGGGAACACCGGCAGCTTGATGTCGCCGAGCGGCAGTCTGAGGCCCGAGCAGCGCTCCGCGATCTCGATGGTCGTGTGAAGCGACTCCGGGAAGTCGGGGAGCGCCTGCAGCATCTCCTCCCCCGACTTGATGAAGAACTCCTGCGTGTCGAACCTGAAGCGCTTGGGATCCGACAGCACGGCGCGGGTCTGGATAGCCAACAGGGCCTCGTGGCTGTCGGCATCCTGATGGCATACGTAGTGCACATCGCCGGTGGCCACCATTGAGCGGCCGGTCTCCTTCGCCAGGGTGCCCAGGTGCTGGTTGATGCGCCGCTGTCCATCGATCCCGGAGTCCTGAAGCTCGAGGTAGACGTTGTCGGGCCCGAAGATGCCGGTAAGCGTGTCCAGTTCGCGACGCGCACCGTCAAGGTCGTCGTTCATCAGGCTGGAGCAGACGGTGCCCGACAGGCAGCCCGACAGCACGATGATGCCCTCGGCGTGCCGGCTCATGAGCTCGTGGTCGATCCGCGGACGGCGGTGGTAGCCCTCGAGGTACCCGGCCGAGCACAGGCGGATGAGGTTGTAATAGCCGGTGGTGTTCTCTGCCAGCAGGGTGAGGTGGTTGCGCTTTTCCTTACCCCTGAAGCGGTGATCGGGCACCACGTAGGCCTCGAGCCCCACGATGGGGGTGATGCCGCGCTTGGTCGCCTCGCGGTACAACTCCACCGCACCGCTCATCACGCCGTGGTCGGTGAGCGCCACCGCGCTCTGCCCCAGTTCCTCCACGCGATCAAGCAGGCGCGGGATCTTGCACGCGCCATCAAGGATCGAATAGTCCGAGTGGACATGGAGATGCGCGAACGGCGGACTGGTACTCACCCCACAAACCTACCCACTCGCCCCGACGGCGCCCGAGCGACACACTTTTGTCACGGCGACTGACCCCACCCGGGGTCTGACCCCAGTGCGGGGGCGCGGCACACTTTTGTCACGGCGACTGACCCCACCCGGGGTCTGACCCCAGTGCGGGGCCGTGTTCGGCGCGCGGGTCCCTCTCAGCCCTTCTTGCGGCCCTCGCTGATCTGGTGCGCCATGCGGCTCTGCAGGCTGAACAGTTCGATGAAGCCCGGGCTCGCGTTCTGCGAGAAGGTCGGGTCGGCGTCGAACGTGGCCAGCGTGCGGTCGTAGAGCGCCCACGGCGAGTCGCGGATCACCACGGTGGCGGAGCCCTTGTACAGGCGTACCGTGATGGCGCCCTCCACCTTGCTGTTCACGCGGTCCATGAAGGCGTTGAGATCGGCGAGGAGCGGCTCATACCAAAGACCCTCGTAGGCCAGTTGCGCCCACAGGAGGTCGAGGTTTGCCTTCAGCGCATTCTCCCGGCCGGTGCACACCAGCTTCTCAAGTTCCTTGTGGGCCTCGAGGATCACCGTTGCGGCCGGCACCTCGTAGACGTCGCGCACCTTCAGCCCCACCACGCGGTCCTCGATGTGATCCATGATCCCCACCCCGTTACGACAGGCGATCTCGGCCACCGCGGGGATGAGGTCAACGAGCGCCATCTCCACACCGTTCAGACTCGTGGGAATGCCGTCCACGAAGCCGAGCACCACGTCTTCGGTGCGGTCTGGCGCCTTTCTGGGCGGCGTGATGAGCTGGAAGACGTCATCAGGCACGGCCTGAGTGAGATCCTCGATGACCCCGCCCTCGCTCGAGCGACCCCAGAGGTTGTCGTCGATCGAGTACGGGCGCTCCACGCTTGACGACACCGGAATGCCGTGCTCGTTCGCGTAGGCGATCTCCTCGTCGCGGCCCATCTGCCACTCGCGCACCGGTGCAATAACCCGCAGCTCAGGTGCCAGCGTGGCGACGGTGGCCTCAATGCGCACTTGATCGTTGCCCTTGCCCGTACAGCCGTGGGCGATGGTGTCGCAGCCGTGACGCCGCGCCTCATCAACAGCCAACTTGGCGATGAGCGGACGTCCCAGCGACGTGAACAGGGGGTAGCCGCCCTGGTAGCGCGCGTTCGCCTTGATTGCCGGGGCCACGTAGTCGCGGGCGAACTCCTCGCGCGCGTCGACGACCAGACTCTCAATGGCGCCCAGGTTGGTCGCCTTCTCGAGGATCTCGGTGAAGTCGTCCTCAGGCTGGCCCAGATTGATGCACAGCGCCACGACCTCGGCGTCGTACTCATCCTGGATCCACTTGAGCATCACCGATGTGTCGAGACCACCCGAGTAGAGCAGCACGACACGGTGCACCTCATGTGGCAGGGCGAGATACTGGGCGGTCTTCTGGACGGGCGGCATTTCTGACAACGCGAGGGGTCCTCTCGGTTCGCGTGGTGAACGGGCCGGGAGATTACCTGCGATCGGTGCGGTGGTGGCGCCACCCCCTCAGGGGGCGCGCCACCACCGCCGATCAGTTCTTGCCGCGGTTCGGGTCGAGCGCGACGAGATCCGTATACGGATTGATGGCACCGCCGCCACCCGGGTGAACCTCAAAGTGCAGGTGGGGAGCGCCCCATTTCGCGTCGCCGGTGCTGCCGACGGTGCCGATCTGCTGCCCCGCCGTCACCTTCGAACCGGCGTCCAAACCGGCCACGATGTCGTTCAGGTGGGCGTAGTAGTACTCGTTGCCCGCAGTGTCCACGAGCCAGATCCACACCCCGCCGAGACCGGTCTCAACCCGCGTAAGGCGCTTGATGGTGCCATCGGCCACAGCCACTACCGGGGTTCCGCGCGGGGACATGATGTCGTTGCCCTCGTGGGATCCCTGGCTCCGGGCAGCGCCGAAGTCATTCTGGAATGAATGCGTGCCGCTTACCGGGAAGGCCTTGAGGTACGTGGCCGCAGCCGGGGCAGCCGGAGTAGCGACCGGTACTGAGGCCACGGCGCGGATCTTGAGGCCGAGCTTCGACAGCAGCTTCGCGTCGGCGATCCCAGTCACCGGCAGGCGAAGCTTGCGCTGCAGGATGCGCACGCCGGCACGGGTCTGACGACCGTACGCGCCGTCAACCGGAACGCGGATTCCCCGCACGCGGAGCTTGCGCTGCAATGCCTTCACGTCGGCCCCACCAGCGCCCGGTGCCAGCGAACCGGTGGTGCTCGGTGCGGCGGCGGCTGGAGGGGTCGTGGCAGCGGGTGCCGTGGCGACAGGTGCGGATGAGACGGGTGCAGGTGCCACACCGGCATCGGCGGGCGGCACGCCAGGGTCGACTACCGGAAGCTGCGACGGGCTCCCGACGCCGAAGGCGGCTGGTGCTCCGATCACGACGGTGAATGCGGCTGCCACACCCGCAAGAAAGCGGATTGGCTGGCCGGTCACGCGCACGGCATTGCTCAAGCGGTCGATGATCCTATGTTCCTTTCCGCCGGTCACCCGTGTTCGGGCGTTCGTCACCGGCTGTAGGTCACAAATGTCGCGGCAGGAGCCGGGACACGTGCCCCGCGGAGGTCATGGCCGAGCCCGACCCTAGCGACTGACCCGCGCGAGTCAACCCCTCGCGTCTCATAATATTTACGTATTTAGGTGTTTTAGAGGGACATCCGTAACGATCAGTGCATGACATATGGGGGTGCAAACAGTTTGCATATGGAAGGGGATATCCCAATTTTCCCCTGCTCATATGCATCTTTTATGCGATCTACTCCACATCCGGGTGCGCCGACGGGTCAGGCGTCGTCATCCCGGGCGCGACGGCGCTTCCCGAGGCTGCGCAACCCGAACACGATCATAAGAAATACGAGGGCGCCACCCAGAATCAGGCCGTTCACGAACCGGCCGTCATCGGCGCCGGTTGAGGAGATCTCCATCAGTTCGCACCGTCCGTACGGCATCGTCCAGGTGGCCGTTGCGTTGTCGGGCCTGATGGCGGCCCCCTCCGACGCAACCGAGATCCCTGACGGCATCGCCCACGTATAACGCAGCGTGAACCCCTTCACTAAGTCCTTGTCGGCGCGGGTCTTGGGATACCGGTTACTGGCAGCGTCGCATGTCGGGTCGAGCACCTCACCCACCCCCGCGCGCGACGCGATCGTGAAGGTCGCTCGCAAGCGGCGCCCGCTGCGGTCGGTCCGCGCCGAGGTGAACTCCGATGTCAGGAGCGACTGCAGGGTTGTATGAGACGGAAGGCCAGTGATACCCGCCTGTGCCGCGCCGGTGCCGGCCGCTACCACCGGGGGCGTGGTCGGGGCGGTCACGGTGCCAGTGGTCCCCGTGGTGCTGGTGGTCGATGTCTCGCCGGCCACCGGAGCGCCCCAGTAGCGCCCGGTGGCAGTGAGGATGGGCTGGAGGGGGCGGGAGATCCCGAGCGTTGACCGGAGGTCGGCGAGATCGCCCGAGCCCGCCCGCAACCGGTGCACACTCGTAAGTACCACCGTGCCATCGGGCTCCTGCGACTGCTGCACTGTCGATGACGGGTTGCCGGGGGCGGTCCATCGCTCCCCACCCACCAGAAGAAATTGATCGAAGGTGCCGGCCGCCAGCTGTGCGGGCAGGTCGATGGCGCGCTGAGCTTCAGGGTCGAGTCGAAGTTCCACCGACAGATTGCCGCCGCCGTCACCCGCAATGGCAACCATCTGCGTGAGCCGTGCGCTGCAGCCGGTGAGAAGTGGCATGGCGGCCAGCCCGACGAGGGCAGCGGCGAATACCCGCCAGGCGGTGCGGCGGTGCATCAGCCGGCGTCCGGGCCGCGGAGGTCGTCGCGGCGACGCATCAACTCAACTGCGTGGGCACGCTCTTCATGATCGAGCGCGGCGAAATCGTCCTCCGACAGATTGCCGGCCCGGTGGTCCA
The DNA here is from genome assembly GCA_005800465.1 of Actinomycetota bacterium. Lineage (GTDB taxonomy): Bacteria > Actinomycetota > Thermoleophilia > Miltoncostaeales > Miltoncostaeaceae > SYFI01. The sequence continues at coordinate 10,111 of SYFI01000057.1, forward strand.
ATTCGATCTCACGGATGGCGTCAAGTGAACGGATGAGGTCATCTTCCACCCCTGCAAGTTCCGCCGCCCCGGGCGCGGGCTCCGGCAGAACGCGCCCCCCGACCAGCGGCCACGCGATGATCGCGACGAGAACGATGCTGAGAACGGCAATCAGAAGGTAGGTCATCGGTGGGATGCGGCCGGTCGGACAACATGCGGCGGCGGCGCGAGGCTACCCGCGGGCTGCGCCATTGGCCCCCGATTCGATGGTGGAGGGCGCACGAGAGCGGCGTGCGGGCCACACGGCGATGAGCGCCCCGAAGGCCACGATCAGCCCGCCCAC
>SYFI01000058.1 GCA_005800465.1 Actinomycetota bacterium
AAGGTCGTTGAGGGCACCATCTCGAACATCGTCGACTTCGGTGCGTTCGTGGACCTCGACGGCATCGACGGCCTCATTCACATCTCCGAGCTCTCGTGGAGCCACGTCAACCACCCCTCTGAGGTGCTGAACGTGGGCGAGAAGGTGGACGTGAAGGTGCTCGAGATCGATCGCGACCGCCAGCGGATTTCTCTGGGTCTTAAGCAGACCCAGGCCGATCCGTGGCAGAGCGTCATCGAGACCTACCAGGTCAACGACATCGTTCCCGGCAAGGTCACCAAGGTGGTCACCTTCGGTGCGTTCGTGGAGATTCACGCGGGCGTCGAGGGTCTGGTGCACATCTCCGAACTGGCCGACCATCACGTGGAGAACCCGCGCGAGGTCGTCAACCAGGGCGACGAGCTTGAGGTGCGCATCATCGAGATTGACGCCGACCGCCGCCGTCTGTCGCTGTCGCTCAAGCGCGTCACCCCGGCGCCGGACGGATCCACTGAGGGTGCCGTTATGAGTTTCGGTGGGGACGACGACGAGCTGACCGACGATACCGCCTCTGAGCAGGGCGCGGAGACTAAGGAGGCCCCGGCAGCGGTGGCTGCCGAGATGGAGCTGGAGGCATCCGATGCAATCACGTCTGGCGATGAGCCGGTCGAGGTCGCGGAATTGGCCGATCCCGTCGAAGCAGCGGAGCCCGTCGAGGTCGTGGAGGTCGAAGAGGCCACCGGCCCTGCCGATCCCGCCGAGTCCGGGGACTAGGCAGCAGCCCATGCGGAGTTCCCCGGTCTGCATCGGCCTGACCGGGGGAATCGGCTCCGGGAAGTCCGCGGCTCTTCAGGCGTTTCTGCGCCGGGGGGCCGCGGTATGTTCGGCGGATGATGTGGTGCACGCGCTGTATGCCGATCCTGTGATTATCGATGCCGTGCAAGAGCGCTTCGGACCCGGGGTCATCGCGCCCGACGGTTGCGTGGACCGCGCTGCCCTGAGCGACCAGGCGATGGCTGCCGATGGAGGCATGCGGTTTCTCGAGGATCTTCTCCACCCCCGTATTGCGGACGCACGCCTGCAGTGGATCGCGCGGCAGCGAGCGCTCGTGCCGAATCCGCCGCTGTTGGTGTGTGAGGTCCCGTTGCTATTTGAGGCAGGGCTCGAAGATCGGTTTGATGCGATCGTCGTTGTGACGGCCTCCGAGTCGGTGCGTCGGGCGCGGGTGTCCAACCGCGGACAGGATTTCGATGCGCGCGCGGCGCTGCAGTGGTCCGAAGACCGAAAGGTGCGCGGTGCCGACGAGTCGTACGTGAATGACGGCACGGAGGCCGGACTGGACGCGTGGATCGGTGAGGTGTTCGAACGATGGGCGGCGGATGGCCCGCGGTAGGCGCCGCCGCCGGGGCCGCCGCCTGATCTGGCTGGTGGTAATAACCGGTGCGCTCGTGGCCACCGGGATGGTCATCCATTCGTCAAAGCCGGCCTGGTACGCGAAGTTCTGGTATCCGCTCGACTACCAGATCGCGATCAACCGGGAGGCGCGGGTCGATGGCTTGGACCCCGCCCTCCTCGCGTCGGTCATCTGGCGCGAGAGCGGGTTCGACCCGGCCGCGCGCTCCCATCGGGGTGCCGTGGGGCTCACCCAGGTGCTGCCGTCGACGGCTCGTGAGATCGCAGCGTCACCCAATCCGCCGGTGGGCCGCGCTGCCGATCTGGCTGACCCCGAGGTGAATATCGCGTACGGAGCCTGGTATCTGGGCATGCTCATCGACCGATATGGCGGGTCGGTGCCCGATGCGCTCGCCGCCTACAACGCCGGGGCTGCCAACATCACCAAGTGGAAGCAGCAGGCGCTCGCCCGCGGCGGCGAGTTCAGGCTGCCCGACGACATTCCATTCCCTGAGACCAAGGCATACGTGGAGGACATTCTCGCGGCGTGGGCGGTGTACCGCCGCACGTACGGAGACCAGCTGGCCGCACCCTCGTAGCCGTCGGCTACACCACCACAGTCCAGGGAAGGGCCTTCCATGTGGTGACCAGCCCATTCACCACGTACGGGTCGCGCAGCACGTACTCACCGACCTCGGCCGGGTCGCAAGGGTTGAAGACGATGGCGGCGCCACTCACGGGGTCGCCCACTGCACCGGCCATCAGGATCGTGCCGCCATTCTTGAGCTGCTTCAGCAGCGCGATGTGTGCGTCGCGATAGGGTCCGCGGCGTTCGATGATGTCGTCGACGTACTCGTATAACAGCAGGGTATGCGTGTCGGGATCCACGTTGCTCCTTTCGGGCTTCCTCGGCGTCGCACTCTAGTGGGGGAAGGCACACACATGATGGATCTCGACGCGGCACTGGCACTGACTCAGAACGTCACCAGCGCTTCGATGTGCGACGCCATGGCGAAGGTGCGGGGTCATCGGGCCCATGCCACGGGTCTCGTCTGCGCCTGCCCGGGCACTGTGACCGCCGGGTTCGCTGCCACCGTTCGATTCGGGCCCCGCCGCGACGACCTTCCGGTGCACGATCTGGCGAGCGCTGCCGGACATGCCCTCGCCGACGTGCCAGACGACGCCATCCTCATCCTTGCCGCACCAGACAATCCCCGTGAGGCTTTGGCGGGAGGCAAGAAGCTCGCGGCGGTCGAGGAGCTCGGGTACGCGGGCGTGCTCGCGTGGGGCGCCATCCGCGACCGCGAGGAGGCAGCGGGCTACGAGATGGGGGTGTGGGCGCTGCACGAGACCCCACGTGCCAGCGGCGACCTGCTGCAGATCCTCGACGTCGGGGTCTCCGTGTCGTTCGGCGACGTCACCATCGTGCCGGGAGACTGGGTGCACATCGATGAGGCGGGCCTCGTGGTGGTACCCGCCGCTGATCGCGACGCTGTGCTGGAGGCCGCCGTGATCATCGAAGACGCCGACGCAACCGCCGTCACCGAGATCCGGCGCCGCGGCCGTCAGGCGCGGGCGTAGCGCTCAGGCGTCGTCGGCAGTGACGTCCGGGGCGACGGAGTCGTCGCCAGCGACCGGGGGTGCGGCAACAGCGCCGCGCCACGTGGCGGGTAGGTCGTGGCTCCAACCGCCCTCCTTGGGACCGCTGCCCGAGGCGCTCACGGGGTTGAGGCCGAAAAAGCGGTTGGGATGCGTGCTCTGCATACTGAACTCCGGGACGGTTGCGGTGCGCACCCAGCCTACTCGGGTGGGGCACCTGAGTTACCGGTCTTGAAGCGGGGCAGGCGTTGTGCCCACCACCTGTGAGTGTCGGCTGCCCCCGCTGCCCCGTAGGCATCGTCCATGTGACGGGCCATCCGCTGAAGTGCGTCGCGCCACTCGGTAGCGGTAGGCGCCGTTGCGGCATCAGCGAGCGCGATGGCGGCAAGCTCCCATGGTCCCGTGCGCCGAGGGGTCGGCAGGCCGGCGGCCTCGGAGGCGCTCACCTTGATGGCGTCCGGGGAGAGCGCCGCTCCGGAGTGACGGTCGAATGCGAGGCGGGAGAGGTGGGGTGAGCACAGCGCCGCGGCAATAAGCCACGACCGGTCGGCCGACGCGGGGAGAGCGATGACGGGGACCGAGGGCACAACATCGCCCACTGGATCAACCGCGCACTCGAGTACCCGGGTCTGCGTCGCGAGTAGCGCCTTTGGGCCCGTCACCGCGTCGAGCCAGGCAGACACCCGCCCCGCCGAGCGAAGGGCGTCTTCATCAACCCGCGGGTGGTCCCATTGGCGGTGGGCAATGCGAGCGGGAATCGTGCCCCAAAGGACGCGGCCCGGGTCGATGAGCCCTGCGGTGACCACGCGCATCCCCGTTCCGGACTGAGCATCGGACAGCGCCGCGGTGAGGGCGTAGTAGTGGCGACGGAACCCGCCGATGGGGGTCGTGAGGTCACCGATGGTGCGGCCGCTGGACGGGGCTGTGCGATGCACGCCGTCGCGCCATTGCTCACCGGCAACGTGGGCGGCTGGCCGGAATACCGCTGTGCCCGTTGCGGCCGCGCGCTGGCCCGTTGATCGCCGAATGGTGGTGTGGGGTTTGCCAGCGCGCGTGATGACCACACCGCACACGGTGACGGCTGCATCGAAGACACCCTCGCCGTCGGTCCAGAGCCACTCGAGAGTGCCCTCTTCGAGAACCTGGGCCCGGGCACCAGTGGCGTCCCGGCTGGTGAGAAATGACGTGGGCAGGATCATTCCCACGCGGCCACCGGGCCGCACCAACCTCAGTGAATCGAGCAGGAAAACCGTTGCAACATTGGTGAGGGCCGCGATTGAAGGCCCAAGGCGTGCGCGTAACTGGGCGCGGATGTCGGCGGGGACCGACCCACGCCGCGACGTCGGGGAGAGAAATGGTGGATTGGCAACGACTGCGTCGAACGCACCGTCGCGCAGGGGATGCGGGCGAAGGAGTGCGTCGGCACAGATGATGGTGGCTCCTGCAGAACCGGCGTCGGCAAGTGCTTGCCGGGCACGCTGGCCACGGCCCGGATCCAGCTCAACCCCGATGAGTTCTGCACGATGGGATGCAGAATCACAGGTCGCCACGGCGAGGAGGAGGTTTCCCGCACCACACGCCGGATCGAGAATGCGAAGAGGGCCGTGTGAGGTGGTGGGTGTGAGCCCGCGGAGCGTCTCCGTGGCGAGAACGCGGGCGATGTCGGGGGGTGTGGGGTAGTCGCCCGCATCACGCCGCCGGCTCATCTGTCATGGAGCGGCAGCGCACCGGAGCGAATCCACTCCCTCACCACGCGCGGCACGTAAGTGCCGGTGGGCGGTCCGGGCCAGTGGTCGTCGCCCAGTCGTGCCAGAAGTGCGTCCGGGGGGACCGGCTCCCACCCTTGCGGATCTTCGAGGTCCACCACGCGGTCGAACCGGTCTCCCGGCGGCGCCGGCATACGCACGATCACCTCGGGATCCGCGAGCGCGGGCTCAAGACACACCGCGAGACCGGCTGGGATTGCATACCCGGGATAGGTGAAGATGCCCGGCCCGGAATACGCATCGGATCGGTCGGCGACCGCCATAGCCCAATCCATCTCGGCGATAAGTACGAGCGGCCCGTGGTCGGTGGTCCATGCCCGCACGTGAACCAGACCGTCGTCGGCGAGGCGGGTGGAGAACGGCACAAGTGTGTTGACGAGGCAGCGTGTTTGCACGGCCCTAACCGTAGCGGTGGGACGACGACCGCACCCGGGTCGTGGCGCCGTGACCGGGCGTAATCTTCGACTACGGCAATCGTTATCGGAGCAACGTGAGTACCACTGCCAGCCCTCGTCTGCCTTGGCCCCTGCCCGAGCCACGCTGGCCATTCCCTGACCTACCGGCTGATCTCGAGTTCCTCGGCGCTGTCGATCATGAGATGGCGGCGCCCGCGCTTGCGGATCTCAGTGGCCGTGTGGTGGAGAGCGGCCTCTGGCGCGACTACGTGGCTGTGAGCGAGGAGTTCCGCGACTACCGCCTGGTGTTTGAGAACGACTTCATCGATGTGTGGGTGCTGTCATGGCTTCCGGGGCAGGAGACAGGGTTTCATGACCACGACATCTCGGAGGTCGGAATATGCGTTGCGGAAGGCTCCATTCGCGAGCACCACATGCATCTGCATGCCGATGACACCGATCAGGTGTTGCAACCGGGTCAGCGGCAGGAGGGACCATTCGGGTATATCCACCGAGTGGCACACGAGAGTGGTGTGCCCGCGGTGTCGGTGCACTCGTATTCCCCGCCGCTCGCATGGGTTGGTCAGTACCGGGAGCAAAGCGGTCAGTTGCTGCGGCTACGACAGCCCGGCCGCACCCGTCTGGCGCCGGGCTAGGACTCCGGGAGCGCGGCCACCTGGTCGCGCTCGGCTGGCTTCATGGGAAACATGGGGCTCACCAGCACGAGACCACCGTCGCCTGCGATGGTCGCTGCGGCGGCGAGCGCTCCCATCACTGTCGGCGCCCAGGAGATGGCGTGGGCGTCGGCACCAAGGCCCTCCCCGGCATCGCCGAAGGCCACCACCCGCAGTCGCAGATCCCTGATACGCCCGAGCACCTCCGTCACCTCCGCGGGATCATGGATAAACTGATCTCCGCCAATCACGACTACGGGCTGTTGCGACGCGAATGCCTCGATGGCCGCCCGGGTCTTTCTCGGCGTGGCCGCCATGGTGTCGTCAATGACCCGGGCATCGCGAAACCGGCCAAGTTCGCGCTGGCGATGCGGCGCCGGGGTGACCTTTGCCATATGCGGTGCGAGCGACTCCGGCGAGGCTCCGAGGGCCAGGGCGCCGGCAGCCGCCGCGAGGACTGCGCGGATGAGTACCGGTGGCGCGTCGGGCAGCACCCCGTCCGCAACGGCCCCCCGGCTGTCTCTGAGCACGCACCGCCCATCGGGGCGTCGAAAGGCACCTTTCGCTCCAACGTCGGGACCGGCGAACATCCAAGTATCGCCTGCGACGGCGCCGATTGCGCTGAGCGTGTCTGGATCATCGCCCGGAAGCACCACTGCGTGGCTCGGACCTTGCCCCAGCAGTATCCGCTTCTTGGATTCGATGTAGGCGGCGTGGTCGGGGTGCAGGTCGGCATGGTCGGGGCGGAGCGTGGTGATAATCGCGACGTCGGCAGGTCGCTGCATCTCCATGTGGCACAGGTGCGTTGAGGTCAGCTCGGCAATGAGGACCACATGCGGGGCCGTGGAAGTGCCGGCAAGGGAGTGATCAGGCCATGCGTTAGACGAACGGGCGGTGTCGCTCATGGCAACAGTCGCTCCGCTGTTGATGAGAAGCACACGAAGCGCATGGCAGGTGCTGGTCTTTCCGGCCGTTCCGGTGACCGCGACGATCGGTCCCTCGGCCCGCGCCATGATCAGATCCGCCAGCGTGGTGACGCGGCACCCGCGCGCGCGGGCAGCCAGCACCTCGGTATCGTGCTGGGGCGTCCACTCATCAACCACGAGCACTGCAGCGCTAGCCGCTGGCCCAATAGCCATGATCACGCCGGATCCGGCAAGGAGCGCAGTGGCGGCCAACCGGTCGTCGTCCGAATGGATCCGGATGGCGCCAGCAATGGGATCCTTCGGAAGGATCGGTCCCGAACCCATCCGGCTTAGCCCGGGATGGGCCGCGCCTGCATGGCCTGCACCATCTCTGCGAGGTCGGCGTGGGGCAGGTACCGGCCAATCGTAGACTGCGGTTGGACGCCCAACTGGGCCTGAATGACCTCGGTCAGAAGTCCCTCCTGGCCCATCTCAGCCGCGCAGGCGTAGCGAAGGCCCATCGCGTGAACGCGAACGGTGAGGCCAGCACGTTCGGCGAGTCGCGGCAGGAGTTCGCGGACATATGCCTGACTGAGCGGCTTGCCCGCGGGTGTGGAGATGAACGGTCCATCGCTGTTCAGCCCGAGCTCGGCCCTGCGATGAGTCCACGCCACAATCACACGCGCTGCAAGACGATCGATCCCGGCTTGTCGGGAGGGGAGTGTGATCACCCCGGTTTCGCCATCGACATCGGCTGCCCTGACTGTCAGCGCTTCACCGGGGCGAAGACCCACGCGCCAGAGCAGCACGACGAGTGCGCGATTGCGCAGCCCCGTGCTCGTGTTCTCAGAAGACGTCGCGAGCAGAGCCCATCCTTCCTCAGCTGAGAGGGGCGGTGCGTCAATAAGTATTGCCATGAACATCCATCTCGATGAGTGTCACCGGTGTCTGCGTTGACGGTCAGACGGGCCAGTCGGACACTGCCCGCATAGACGAACCGACTACTCAAACTCGTTGTGTCAAAGTGACGAGCGCAACTGTCTGGTCAGTAAATAATAACCCACCATCAAGTGTGGACCCTCTGCGGAACCCTTGCCCGTGACGAGATCAGCGAAAATATCGCAAGAAGCGACCTGCCGTGTCGCTGTTTGTCGGCCGGCGGTGAATCCGTATCCAGTTACCCCGGAACAGCCCGACCACCCAAGACTGGGGCATGTCTCGAACCGCAGAAGACACAACCTCAGCGGGGAGCGGTGCTACGCGGTGGGGCCACCACTCTTGATCGAGCCCTTGATGGCAGCGGCCACAAAGACGAGGCCGAGTCCGTCAAAGAGGAACTGGATGCCGACGAGCAGCCCGATTGCCCAGGCTGCCGAACTTGGGAATCTGGCGGCGATCAGGACGCCGATGATGATGGCGAGCGCGCCACCGAATCCCACGAGACCGGCACCCTCGCCGCCGCGGTGCGCGATGGCGGTGCCCACGCGGACGACACCCATCGCGATGAAGACCACTGCGATGACGGCGGTGAGGCCGATGGTGGCATCAATGGGGTTGAAGAGAATCCAGAGACCACCGATGAGAAGGAGCACTGACAGTATCCCACCGGTCACCTTCCAGCCCGGGGTGACGCTGCTCTGGAATGCAGCCATCAGCCAGGCGACGGCGAGCACGATGACGAGGATCCCGACGAGAATCGCGATGCTCACCGATGCCACTGCGGGGACGGCGATGGCGACGATGCCGATGATGATCGCCAGAATGCCGCCGGCCATCATGGCCGACGAGGATTGCGTGATGTCCTGAGGGGCGTCAGAGCCCATGAAGGCGTTCTCCTTACTTAGGGATGATACCTCAGGATCTTTCCCCAACGAATGGTCAATCCCTGCTCTCCGGCGCACCAGAGGTTAGTTCTGGAGAGCCGCCTCGGCCCCGGAAGGTGCCAATGGCACCGCGGCCAGGATGGTGCAAACGATGATTCGCATCAGTCAAGCCCGGTCCGTGTCTCGAGAGCCACACCCTCCCGACGTGCCAGATCATGCAGGTGGCCATCGAAGGTTGCCGCGTGGACCTCCGGCTCGGGCACCCCGGCTTCGATCAGACGCTGCTCGAGCCCGCGCTCAGAGGCGTGGCGGAAGAACAGGATGCCGATCGCGATAAAGGTGATGGCGCAGTGGGCCAACACCATCACGGTGCCGGCGTTGGCCTGGTCCTCGAGGGGCCCCACGCCCCAGGCGGCCGCACCGGCGGCATGCGATTGGTAGAACGGGGTTCCTGAGAACCAGAAGACGTTGGCGATGGCGACCCCCGCGAAAAAGACCAGCACCATGTACACGCACTTCGGCCCCGTGCGGAACCACGGGGGTGGGTCCACGATGCGGTCGGTGATGGGCGCCCACAGGGCGATGCCCGCCACGAATACAGCCACCTGCTGCAGCACCCAGAGCGCAGGGGTCACGAGCACCTGATGGTGCACATCGGGCACGAGCCAGATGATGGTGCTGCCAAACCAGATGCTGAAGGCCACAACCGGGTGCAGCAGCACTGCCCGGATGGGGCGCCGTGTGCGTGTTGTGCGGCTGGCGGGCTGGATGCCGAGAAGCACCAGCACCGGGGCCAGCGCCCCCAGCAGCACGTGCTGTGCCATATGGGCAGTGAGCAGCCCACCCTGCGCGATTGTGGCGATGGGGGCGCACAGCGACAGAACTCCCACGCCCACTCCACTCCAGAGAAACGCGAGGCGGCGCCGGAACAGCGCCGCGTCATCCACGTGGCGTGGCGAGAGGATGATTCCCATGGCAATCAGCGCGCCCACCAGGATCCCCGGGAAGGCCCAGAGGGTCCACCACTCATCAGTGGTGACCCGGCGCAGCGCGCGTTCGTAGCCGCCCCATACCTCGGAGGCCCCACCGGTGGCCCCGGCGACAAGAACCCCAAGGGCAATGATCGCCGCGCCCGCCACCGCAGCGAGGATCCAGCGGGCGCCCGGGGGCGTGCGTGTGGCAGGGGCGAGTGGCATCGGTCATCACGCTATCGCGGCCAGCGGCGCTGTCGCAGTCGCGCGGCTAGGGTGGCTCGCATGCGGGACATCATCATTCGTGGGGACATGATCAGGCTGGGGCAGTTGCTCAAGCTGGCCCATCTTGCATCTGGCGGCGGCGACATCAAGGCCATTCTGGAACACGGCGTCGAGGTCAACGGGCAGCCCGAGGATCGGCGTGGTCGGCAGTTGCACCCGGGTGACACGGTTGAGGTGTTTGACGAATCACTGAGGGTCGTCGCGCAGGCCTGACGGTGACGGTCGGCCCGGCGCGTTCTGCAACCCGGTGGGAGAATGCACCCATGGCTGAAATCGGACAAACGGCAATCGGTGCGTGGAGCGGCGGCCGCGTGATGCACTTCGGCGAGCCGCTTCCAGATGACCGCCTCGAGGCGCTGCTGCGCCCGGGCGTCGACATCAACACGATCGTCACTGCGGACGTCTACGCCGAGGGCGAGGCCGATCGCATTGTGGGCCGCTCCATCAAGGGCCTTCCCCGGGACGAGTTCAACCTGGTTGCCATGATCGGGCACGACTTCTACAACGGAGTCCGCCGCGGGTCGAGTGGCTTTCCCCGCTTCACCGATCCGGATCTCCGCGGGCCAGATGGCTACCGCGACTACCTGTACATGGCCCTTGAGAAAAGTCTTGAGCGTCTGGATCAGGACCATGTCAATCTGCTGTTTCTCCACAACCCCGATCGCATCGGATACACGAGCGACGTGGTGTGGAAGGCCATGACCGACATCCGCGACGAGGGGCTCGCCGACATGATCGGAGTGGCCCCGGGTCCCGCGAACGGGTTCACGCTCGACCTCATCGGATGTCTTGAAACCTACGGTGACGACATCGACTGGACGATGATCATTCTCAACCCGTTTGAGCCGTGGCCCATGGGAATGGCCTTGGCGGCCCACGAGAAGTACAACGTCAAGGCGCTCGCCCGCGTGCTCGATTACGGCGGTGTGTTCCACGGCGATCTGCCGGATGAGGACAAGCTGGTTGAGGGCGACCACCGTAAGTATCGTCCTGCGGGCTGGGTGGCGGAGGGCAAGCGGCGGCTCACCGAAATACAGCCCATCGCCGATCGGCACGGGCTCACGCCGCTGCAGTTGTCGGCGCAGTGGACCCTGGCGCAGCCGGCGGTGCAGTGTGTCGTGCCCACCTTCATTCAGGAGGCCGGGCCAATGCACAAGACGGTGGAGGACCAGCGCCGCGAGTTGGCAACAACTCCGCGCGAGACCCTGCTCACCCTCGAGGACATCGCAGAGATCTCGCGGCTTGGCGACAACCACGGATGCATGTCACTCAAGGGTGGTACGCCGGGGCACGAAGGGCCACAGATGCCCGACTCGTGGCCGATGGCCGCAGACCTTGACGCCGTGGCCGAGCGATGGGGCATCGATCCTGCCGCAGATCTGGTGCGCCTCCACTAGATCTGGGGGCACTGGCTCCGCGCCGTACCTCGTGCAACTCACACCGGCACCAGCGGATCACGGCCACGATCCGGTGGGGACCCCCGGTACCGTGGGTGCCGGTGCGCCGCCGGGCGCGGCCCCGGCACCCATCAGGTGGTGAGCAGCTGCCAGATCGACGAATGCGCGGGCGTACTGCGCATGCCCCGCCACGCTCAGGTGCGCGCCAGTCTCCGAGCTTACGAACCAGGGCACCCTGCCGGGGCAGAAGCCGAATGGGTGCAGGATGGCCAGCCTTATCTGGGTCACCCGCGCCTGAGTGCTCTCACCGTCAACTCGCGGGTGGGCCCCCAGGGTATTGGTCTCGCAGCGGTGTGCTCCCGGACCGAGCCCCGTACGTGCCTGTGGGCCCTCCATCAGCAGTGTTCGTTCGCCAGCGGTGCCACTCTCCCGAACCGCAGCGCGCACGGCCCCCTGAAGGGCCCCGGCGACGTACCGCACGCGGTCAACCTGCAGGAATGCGCTGGCGGGTACTGCGAGCGGATAGTTGACCACTACAACTTGGGCGCGGGAGCCGGCAACAAGCGTGCGGATGATGCGGGCGAGGTGCCGCGTGAGCCCCGACTCCTTCACGTGGGCATCGGCGCACGCGGCGAACGATGTGAGCCGCCAACGCAGTTCGCAGCCGTAGGCCCGGCCCATGATGAACTCGTGCAGGATCGGGTTCGCCCCGAGCATGACCACCACCACATCGGGCGCGTCCCGCATGGCCCGCGCAGTGAGGTGCGCAAACTTGCCCCCGGTATCGAAATCGGCTGGGGTGGCTCCTGAGATGGCGAAGTTGGCGAACTGGCCTGCACGCGTGAGCCCCAGCGACCGTGCCGCCTGCGCGGGCCACGCTACGCCGTTGCCAAGGCCGAAGTCTGGGAGAAACCGAAGCGGCGAGGTTGACCCCACGCCGTTGGCCGCATTCGACGCACACCTGTCGTTGTCATGCCGTTCCGGCATGCACCGCAACAGATCGCGCGCCCTCCACGCAGTGCCATCCCCCAGGTAGCCAAAGCCCGCTGACACAGAGTCACCCAGCACGCGCATGGTCTGGGCCGCGGCCGTACCCAGGGTGGCCACTGCGAGGCATGGCGCGATGAGGAGCGAGGCAAGACTGGTGCGGCGCAAGCGGATTCCCTGTGGCTATCGTGGCCGGACACCGGACAGGGTGATCAGCCGGACGTCGCTAGCTGGCACGAATGGGTGCCGCATTGTTCGGTGGGGCGAACAGGGTCGTTCGCATCGAACACAGGGGGTCGCGATGCGCCCCCGCCAAGCCAGATCAGGGGGCGACGGCCACCAGGTCGACGAGCGCGGACATCCCACGATGACGAGGACCTTCGTCGAGCGGGACGTCGTACTCGGCGAGCAACTGCAGCTCGAGCGCGGGGAAGGCTGGTTCCATCTCACCGACGGTGTAGAGGTACCCGGCGCTCTTGGGCACTCCTGTTGCGAACGTCAGCTGGCCTCGCCCGTACCCCTCGATCAGCAGTACGCCACCGGGGCGAAGGGCGGCGGCGATTTCGGAAAAGAGCCTTCGACGGCCATCCGGATCTGAGAACTGGATAAAGATGGCAATCACTGCGTCGTAGGTGGCCACCGGCCACGACCATTCGTCGAGGTCGACCTGCTCATGGCGCACCTCTACATCCGGTGAACCCGCGAGCGCCTCTGCCTTGGCGATGGCATTCAGCGACGCCTCAACCGCATGTACCCGGTGCCCTTGCTCCGCGAGCCATGAGCTGTTGCGGCCTTCGCCGTCGGCGATGCACGGCACATCGCCCGGCATCACGATTCGTGGTGCCTCGCCCACGAGAAATGCATTCGGGGCGGTGCCGAACTCATACCCGGCACCCGCGAACTTCCGCTCCCACTCAGCGATGAGCGGCTTCATGTGTGGGGAACCTCCGGGTTATTGAGGGCGATGGCGCGCCCGCACGTGTGCTGGGCTACGGTGCGGAGCTGGGAACGGCGCGGAACACATAGGTTCCGGCAGTGCTCACCCGCGGGAACCGGAGGGTGTACTTGGGTCCCGTGCCTGCTGGAATCTCCCAGACGTGAGCGACACTTCGGGGGCTGCTCGCGGCCGCGGCATTGAAACTGCCCCGGGGGACGGACTTGAAGTTGGTGTACTCGTACAGGCGGTACGCCTTTGCGGAGTCGGGAATGGTCACCGTCACCGTGAGGGTCATCGACTGCGCCCGGGGCGGGTTGCGCATGGGGTCCGTGGTCGGCAAGCCCTCGTTCTTTCTGCTGGACGTCACGGCGACCGGGATGACGTACGGACCACCCGGCGACGTGTCGGTCACCCCCGTGACAGCCACTGCGTAGTTGCTGCCGTCGGCACCAGTTGCCTTGAGCACCGAGTAGAGATTCTCCGGGCCAGATCCGCGGTTCGCTTGCCGACGCGTCTTTTGCACCGCGCCGAATCGGTAGGTGTAAAGCGTTGACCCGGCAGGATTATCGGGGGTGTTGCCGCGTGGTGTTTCGAGGTCGCTGATGGTGAGCGTGTCGGTGGGAAAGTACGTGCCGCCGTTCGCCCCATCCAGAGGCTGCTCCGACGAAACGCGGATAACCGGCACGATGTGGTCGTACTCCGGGTCGCCCGAGGTGTCCTGCCTCCGGATGTTCATGTTGGTGAGCATTCCGAGAGTGACGCTGGCTCCCTGAACCACGTGTTGCTTGATCCACGCGAGAAACTCCGGGGTACTCGACGGACGCGCATTGTTGTAAGAGACCATATTCAGGCGCATCCCAGCGGCCGCGGTGACTGCGTTGCCGTCGGGCGGGGACACCCCGAGCAGCAGCTGGCTCGCCTCAAGGGTCTGGCTGGTGCGCGCTGAGGCAAGGCGACGAGCGGTCCATTGCGACGTGTACTGCCCAAACCGCATTCCCGCCATGATCATGCTGGTCTCCCCGCAGTACCCAAAGTTCGGGTCCCACTGCAGACGGGGCCCCATTGGGGACGAGGATGTGTACGCCCCGGGCGAAGTGGTGCCGGAAGCGAACGCGGGGGCCGAACTGACCGCGAGAAAGGCCGCCACGGCCAGGGCACTACGTCGTCCGGTGCGGTTCCAAGAAGCAAGGTGCGCGCGCATCGGCATCGACGCTACATGAGGCCAGCGGCCCATCGCTTCAGATGTGTCGGGCACGGACGCGGGGCCGTGGCATTCCCGTCAGGAAAGCGATCCCGGGCGGACCAGTGCCGACGACGGGAGCGAGTGGGGTATCTCTCAAATATCTGCCACGAGAGCCCCTGGCACTGACGAGCGGGACGGAAAGCCTCAGCCTCTATGGAAAGCCGACGAGCGGATTCGAACCGCTGACCCCTTCATTACGAGGGAACGGGTGACGCACCCGAGATATCCCTTAGATAAGGGGCGCACGGGCTGCCCGACGGGCAATCGGGGTAAGTCGTGGGTAATGCCGGATGGCCAGAGGCCTCCGCCAGCCTAGGGCAACGCGGCGACATATGGAGCGAAGGGATCACCAACCATCGGGGGCGGTAGCCCGTGACGATCCAGGAAGGCGGCCACCGCATTCCCTTCCTGGTTCGCTGGCCCGGTATGGTGAAGGCCGGAACCACCTCCAGCCACACCATCTGCCTCACCGACGTGTTCGCCACGATCGCCCAAATC
>SYFI01000059.1 GCA_005800465.1 Actinomycetota bacterium
CAGCTTGGCGCGACGCACGTCACCCTGCATGGTGCGCTCGATCTTCTCGATCTTGGGGGAGTGCACGGGAAACGTGCGCTCCACGCCAACACCGAAGCTCTGCTTGCGCACGGTGAAAGTCTCGCGCAAGGATGCACCCTGACGCTTGATGACCGTGCCCTCGAAGACCTGCACGCGACGGCGCTGGCCCTCAATGACCTGGAAGTGCACGCGCACGGTGTCCCCCGGGCGGAACTCGGGGACGTCGTCGCGGATTTGCATCCGCTCCAGGCTCTCGATGACGGTCATTGCTGTGAATCCTCCTGAGGTGAAAGCGACGGCGAGGATAGCAGTACGTCGTGCTGGGGAGCAGGACGTACCTCAGACTGCCGCCATCGCTCGATGGCGGCGTGATCTCCCGACAGCAGAATGGGCGGAACTCCCCATCCACGGAACTCGGCGGGACGGGTGAAATGGGGGTGCTCCACACGGCCCCCAAGGCCGGGGGAGAATGATTCGCGGTCGAGGCTCTCGGCGTTGCCCAGTGCACCCGGCACCCGGCGCGCAAGGGCATCGATGATGGTCATGGCCGCCACTTCCCCACCGGCGATCACAAATGGGCCGAGGCTGATGCAATCGCCAGCCAGGTGGGTGTGCACCCGCTCGTCAAATCCCTCGTAGCGGCCTGCGAGAAAGGTGATGTCGGGCAGCACCGCGAGCTCGCGCGCCACCGCATCGGTAAATGGGCGCCCACGGGGGCTCAGCACCACCACGCGGCGTGTGTCGCGCACCGTCTCGGCCGATACCCCGTAGATGGCCTCCATTGCGGCGGCCATCACGTCAACTCGCAGCACCATGCCGGGCCCGCCGCCATATGGTGAGTCGTCCACCTGCCCCTGCCCCAGCGGCGTGTGATCACGCGGGTTGAAGCAGCGGATCTCCAGCCCACCGGTCTCGGCGGCGTTGGCGAGATGCCGCGGGCGGCGCATCCAGTCGAACCACTCGGGAAAGAGCGTGAGCACATCAATGCTCACTGGTCCTCGCCCCATGCCCAGCTGCCCAGCAGATCGGCGCGCAGCAGAATGCGACGGCCATCGTGATCGATCTCAACCACGGCGTCATACGTGAACGGCACCAGCACGTCGCCCACCGGACCAGTGATGACCATGGCGTCATTCGCGGGCCCCGGCACCACGTCGGCCACGGGGCCGAGCAGGCGATCGCCCTCGAATACCTCAAACCCGAGCAGGTCGCGCACGTAGAACGTGTCGTCATCCACGATGCCCGGCAGCAACTCTGCATCAACCAAGAGGGCATTGCCGGTGAGCACCGCAGCCTCCTCACGGCACGTGACCCCCTCGAAGCCCAGAATGGCCTTCAGGGGGTCGCCGCGACGCGATTCGAGCACAAGGGTCCGATCCACCCCCTCGATGCGCACAAACACCGTGTCACCGGGTTCCAGCGTTCCGAGGGTGGGGCCGTCAGCGTGTGCGGTGATATCGCCACGCACGCCGTGCGGACGACCGAGGCGCGCGATGGCAACCCGATCGTCGTCGCCGGTCATCGCGCTAATCGACGATGTGAAGGCCCAGACCGCCCTCGCTCCGGGGCCCAGTGGCCGCCCGAAGCAGGGTGCGGAGGGCGTGCGCGCCACGGCCGCCACGGCCGATCACCTGACCGCGGTCGGGCTCAGCCACAACCAGATCGATGACGGGCTCGCCGCGTTCCTCACCCACCGAGGCAGATACCTCGTCTGGGTTCTCGACCATCGCCCGAGCAATTCGGGCGACCATCTCTGCGGCGCGGTCCTCGTTCACGATGCCGGTATCAGCCGCGTGCGCGGACGATGGAGATGAGCTTCTTCACCGGCGCGGTCGGCTGTGCGCCATGCCCCCGCCAGTGATCGGCCCGTGCGAGCTCAACCTCGACGATCGACGGATCGGGCTGCGGGTTGTACCGGCCGATCGTCTCGATGTTGCGGCCGTCGCGCGGCGAGCGCGAGTCGGACACCACGATGCGGTAAATAGGATTCTTCTTGCTGCCCACGCGGGCGAGGCGGATCTTGACCACTGTGCTCCCTAGGGGATTCGATCTGTCAGGCGCCGAGCATGGACGGCATTCCTCCGCCGCCCTTACCCATGCGCTTCATGAGCTTCTGCATCTGCTTGAACTGCGCCAGAAGTTGATTGACCTCCTGGACCGTCGTGCCGCTGCCCTCGGCGATACGGCGACGACGACTGCCGTTGATGATGTCCGGACGCGAACGCTCAGGCATTGTCATGCTGCTGATAATGGCCTCCACGCGGTCAATACGCCGCTCGTCGACCTCAACGTCCTTCATCTTCGCAGCCTGGCTGAATCCGGGAATCATGCCCATGACCTGGCCGAGCGGTCCCATTTTACGGACCTGTTGCAGCTGCTCGAGGAAGTCGTCCAGCGTGAGGTTACCTCCCCGGAGCCGATCCTCCATACGCTTCGCGTCATCAACGCTCACCGTCTGCTGCGCCTTCTCGATGAGACTGAGCACATCGCCCATCCCCAGAATGCGCGATGCCATGCGATCGGGGTGGAATGGTTCGAGAGCATCAACCTTCTCGCCGGTGCCCACAAACAGGATCGGCTTGCCCGTGACCGAGCGCACCGACAGGGCCGCCCCACCGCGCGCATCGCCGTCGAGCTTGCTCAGCACCACGCCGTCAAACTGCACCGCGTCCTGAAATGCCGTGGCCACTTCGACGGCCGTCTGACCGGTCATGGCATCGACCACCAGCACCACGCTGGTGGGTTTGACGGCGTCGCGGATGGCCACCAGCTCGGCCATCATGTCGGCGTCGATGGTGAGGCGTCCTGCCGTATCGACGATGACTACATCGCGGCCGGAGCGTTTGGCCTGTGCGATTCCGGCGGTGGCGATCTTCACCGGGTCGGTGGCGCCCTTCTCCAGATGCACCGGCACGCCGATCTGCTCGCCGAGCACCGCCAACTGCTCCATGGCGGCGGGGCGGTGCACATCACACGCACTCATCATCGGAGCGCGGCCCTCATTCAGCAGATGCCGGGCCAGCTTCGCGGTGCAGGTGGTCTTCCCCGACCCCTGGAGCCCCGCCATAAGGATGACCGTGGGGGGGTTCTGCGACATCGCGAGACTCACGTTGGCGCCACCCATCAGGCGCGTGAGCTCTTCGCTCACGATCTTCACGACCTGCTGATCGGGTGTGATTGACGACATCACCTCGTCGCCGGTCGCGCGCTCCTTGATGGCAGTGGTCAGCTGCTTGACCACGGGCAGGCTGACGTCGGCCTCGAGCAGCGACAGGCGAATGGCGCGCATGGCCTTGTCGAGGTCGGCATCGGTGAGTTTGCCCCGGCCCTTGAGGCCGGAGAAAACGCCCTGCAGCTTGTCGGTGAGTGCATCGAACATGGTTCAGGCCGGGCCACGGGGCCCGAGTGCAGGAGGATACCGCGCTACTGGCCCGCGTCTGTGTCGACGGAGAAGATGGCCTCGGCAAATGCACGGGCGTCGAAGGGCTGGAGGTCCTCAACAGCCTCGCCAACGCCCACGAGGGTGACTGGAATACCGAGCTCGCGGTGAATGGCAACCACGATGCCGCCGCGGGCGACGCCGTCCAATTTGGTGAGCACCAGCCCGTTCACGGGCACCGCCTCTGAGAACAGGCGGGCCTGCGACACACCGTTCTGCCCGGTGGTGGAATCGATGACCAGCAGCACGTGGTGTGGCGCGCCCTCCATCGCCTTGCCGGTGACGCCGTACACCTTGCGCAGTTCCTCCATGAGGTTGTGCTGGGTCTGCAGGCGGCCGGCGGTATCGATGATGACCACGTCGGCACTGCGCGCCCGGCCGGCAGCCACGGAATCGAAGGCCACCGCGCCCGGGTCGGCACCCGGTGACTGGCGCACGATGTCGGCGCCGGCACGATCGGCCCACACGGCCAACTGCTCCACGGCGGCGGCGCGGAAAGTGTCGCCCGCACCAATGATCACCTTCTGCCCCAGCGACGACAGGCGATGGGCCATCTTGCCGATGGTGGTGGTCTTGCCCGCGCCATTGACGCCCACAACCAGAATGACCGTGGGGTCATTCCCCAGTGCGATGCGCGGTGGCGCAGATGCCAGTCGCCCCGCGATCTCATCGGTGAGCGCCCGGGCGAGGCCGGATCCCGACGTGATGCGACCCGCAGCAGCCTCGGCACGCAGCGCATCCACCAGATCCATGGTGGCGGGCATTCCGCAGTCGGCCGTTATCAGGGCCTCCTCCAGATCCTCCCAGGTGTCCTCCGACACCAGCTTCGACGCGTAGATGCCGGCGAGTTGCGGCGAGATCGCCTGCCGGGGCCTGGTGAGGTTCTCCTTCAGGCGGCGGAACAGGCCGCGGCGGCCGGGTTCGTCGGAAGTAGCCGGTGCCTCAGGTGGCGCTAACTCGAAAAGGGCCGCGAATGCACCGAGCCCGTCCCCGCCCTCCTCGTCGGTCATCCCACAACCGCGGCGGCGGGCGGCTCGTCGGCCTCCACCTCGCGGGGCGGCTCGGGCGCAGCCTGCAACTGTCGGCGAACCCACGGGCGCGCAGGGCCCTCGGCGTCGCGGTCAAGGCGCCGCGCCACCACCTGCGACACGCCGGAGCGACCCATGGTGACTCCAAACAGCAGGTCGGCCACCTCAATGGTGGGCTGCTGATGTGTGATGAGGATGAACTGACGCTCGCCGGCCAAGCGGCGCAGCACTCCGAGAAACCGGCGCAGGTTGGCGTCGTCGAGCGCTGCCTCAACCTCGTCGAGCAAGTAGAACGGCGTGGGGCGTGCCATGGCGATGGCAAGGCAGAACGCCAGGGCGATGAGCGACTTCTCGCCACCCGAGAACAAAGCGAGTGAGCGGGCACGCTTGCCTGCCGGGATCACCTCGACCTCCACACCCTCCTCTCCCTCGTCATCCACGACGCGAAGGCGCCCGGTGCCGCCCGGGAACAGCAGACCGACGACCTCCTGAAAGCGCTCATCCACGGCCTGCATCACCTCGGTGAAGCCACCTGCCACCTGCGCGTCAAGATCGGCCATCTGCGCACGCAGGGCATGGACCGTCTGCTCGAGGTCGGCGATCTGCTCCGCCGTCTCGGTCTCGCGCTCGGCAAGTTCGGCGCGCTCTTCAGCTGCCAGCGGGTTGACCGCGCCCATGCCCTCACGGCGCATCGAGAGCGCCTCCACACGCTCAGAGATCACGTCGGCGTGCTCTTCATCCTCTGCTGCGGGCGGGGGTGCCGGGGCACCATCCGGCACGCCGGATTCTCTCGCCCGCTCGGCGGCCACTGCCACGGCGATCTCAGCGGCACGGTCGCCCTCCGCGGCGGTATGCGAGGCGCGCTCGGCAGACTCCACAGCCTGATGTGCTACCCGCAGCGCGGTGCCCATCTCGGTCAGCCTGCCGGCCAACTCACGGGCGCTCTCGTCGAGGGCGTCGCCGCAGGGGGCCAGGGCCTCGGCCACGGCGTTCATCGCGTGCGCTGCGGCGAGCACGGTGCGGTAATCGGCCAGCGCCGGCTCGGGGGCCTCTGCCACTGCCCGGGCGCGCGCGCGTCGGGCCACGATGTCCTCGAGCCTGCCACGACGCTGGGCCGCATCGTGATCAGCGATACGCGCCGACTCGCGGGCCGCATCGCGGGCCACGCGTGCGGCCTGCGCGGATGCGGCGGCG
>SYFI01000060.1 GCA_005800465.1 Actinomycetota bacterium
AACCCGCGGGCAGGTGGCAGCGACAGATCGCCCTTGTCAAAGCTGGCGGCGTAGGCGCCATTTGCGGCAATAACCTCATCGTTTACGGACATTCAGTACTCCTCGGTTGTAAATACGTCATACATCTTTGGTTTTCGGAAAATTAGTCATATCGCCACCCATCCACCAGCGCTGGCGAGCCCACGCACCCGATGTTCAGCCACGTGGCCAATCCCGTTGCCATCTCGCCGCAATTCCACCTACGCTGCACGCGATGATCAGAGACCTCCCGGCACTTGAGCACGCGGCATTCCTCCCCGACATCGGCGACCCCTCGGCCCTAATTCTCAGCATCGGCTACCTCGCGGTGTTTCTGATGGTGGCTGGAGACGGCGTGTTTCCAATCTTCCCCGGGGAAACGTCCATCGTCGTGGCAGCGGTGTTTGCGGCCCAGGGCGACCTCAACATCTGGCTGGTCATCCTTGCGGGTACAGCTGGATCAATCGTCGGCGACTCGGCGGCCTTCTGGATTGGCCGTGGTGGTGGTGGCTGGATACGAAAGATGCTTGCCAAGACCCTGGGGCATGATCGGGTCGTTGCCGGCGAACACATGGTGCATCGCCAAGGGGATCTCCTCATCTTCACCCAGCGCTTTCTGCCGGGGCTTCGCCTGGCCATCAACATCGCGCTCGGAGCCGGTCGCACCTCGTTCAAGAGGTTCCTCGCAATCGACGCCGTCGCCAGCCTCGTGTGGTCGGCCCAGGCGGCGGCCATCGGCTACGTCTCGGGGTGGCTCTTCCCCGGCAAGACGTGGCTGGCCCTGGCGGTTGCGCTCTCGATCGCCGGGGTGCTCATTCTGGTCATCATCAAGCGGGAGCACGGACGCATGAAGCAGGAGCAGGCGCTTATCGACCAGGAGCGCATCGACGGATAAACGCAGGCGGACGTGGCGACGCTGCGAGCGCCTGGCACGGGCACGGACCCACGGCACCACGGAACCGACAAGCCCGGTTGGCGACATCGCACTCGGCAAGACGCGAAACGAGGTTGACCGAGGACTTCGGTGACGTCCTGAATCACGTCACGCTCTCGTGCCTCAATTGGCATACGGCGTCACCCACGCGTGCGGGGGCCGGGCCTACGTTGACTGCATGCCCAGGAAGGTTCCAGACGTTCGCGCTGTGCTCTCCGCCGCCGGGTGGCGCCAGGCATCGCAAACGGGATCGCACGAGAAGTAGCGAAGCCCCGATGGCAGGCGAACCGTGACGGTGACCGGGAAAGACTCCACTACCCTGTCGCCCGGAACACTCGCGTCAATTCGACGCCGCACCGGATTGGACGGCTTGCGATGAACGAATATCTCATCATCTACGAGCGTGCAGAAGACGGCAGCTGGGGCGCATGGGTGCCCGACATCGACGGTGTCGTCGCTGCAGGCGATACCCGCGACGAAGTCGGGGCCCTTGTGCGCGAGGCGCTCCCTACGCACATCAAGGCCATGCGGGAGAACGGCGAGACGGTACCCGGACCCCAGAACCTCGCGGGGTACATCGCCGCCTGACCCAGATGGCCGAACGCCGCCTCACTTGCCCCGCGGGCGACTGCCGCCCCATCGCTACTTGACGAGCGTGAACGAGTGGGTGCTGGTGCTGTCCGCATTCACGGGTGACACCACCACCTGGCCCCGCATTCCCTGGTAGCGACCGGTGCCGCTGGCCACCACGCGACCCGACGCCGCGAGCGCCCCAGCCGCCGCGGATGTGGCCCGCTGGTATGGCCCCACGGCGCGCAGCGTGCTGCCATCGACGAAGGTGTAGGTGGCGTCACCCACGTACCACTCGTACAGCCCGCCCGAGTAGAGGTACACGAGTACAGAGTTGATCGCATACGTGCCAGCGGCCTCACCGGTTGGCGTCGTAAACGTGCCCCCCAGAAGGCGCCCATTCCCCACTCCGCCCGTGCCACCGCGCTCCACAGTGACCGCCTTGCCTAGGCGCATGACGTAATTCTCGCGCATACGCGGGGTGCCCTTCGCCGGCAGCGTGTAGGTGATCGTGTGCTCGTACTTGCCATGACTGCTCGAATGCGTCTCAACGCCGCGCGCGCCCAGGTACGGGCCGGTTCCCCCGAGAAGCGGACGTGGGGCGCCGCGGCGTGAAACACCCGCAGACTGCGCCACGATGCGCGGGCCAGATCCGAAGGCGAGCGCCAGCGTGCTGTTGGCAGCGGGGCCAGCCGCCCCGGTCGGGAAGTCCTCAAAACCCATCGCAAACCCGCGCGGGTTGCCTTGGGGCGAGCGCATGCCGCCAAAGAACACCCCCGATCCCTGCGCAGATGGCATGAAAACACCCGTGGTCAGGTCAACGCTGGGGGCCGACTCCACGACCTTGAGGATGGTGGCTGTGCTGGATGCGGGGATGGCCACGGCACAGACGCCAGCGGCAATCAGCAGTGGGATGGCAATTCGGAGAACAGTCATTTGATGAGGATACGGAACGGGAACCGCAAAGCCCCTGCACGCCGATTACTCCCCCAACCCTCGCTGCCCGTCAGCCCTCGACCGGGACGAAGTCCAATTCGGTCACGATCTCAATGGCGGCGGCAACCGACCGCGCGTTGGGGCAGTGGTGGGCATGCATATTGTTGCAACGCATAGCGGCGTCACGGAACTCCTCTGGCGCCTGCAACGTGTAGCGCACCACGATCTTGCGAAGGCGCAGGCAGTTGTCGGGGTCAACCCCCACCTCGCCCATGGCATTGGCCACCAGTTGATCGCCGGCTACCTCAAGTCCGCGGGCCTTCAACGTGCCCCCATATGTGCCGATGAGGCAACCCGCCACAGACGCGACGAGATAGTCGAGCGTTCCCGGGTGCTCGGGTACCGATCCCGGCGCGAACCCGTAGTGCTCGCCCTGCCAACCGGGCACGCCAAAGGTCACGTCGGTGCCCGTCATCTCGAGCCGCGCCTTGCGGATCGGTGCCTGCTCGCGTGTCAGGTGCACACGCACGTAGTTGACAGTTTCATCAGCCATCTGCGCTCCATTCGAGGTGTGAACGACGGCACAAGAATACCGATCGGCCTACGCCTCGAGCACCTCGGTCACCATCACGGCCGCCACGGTGCGGTTGGTTGAAGGATCCACCAGCACCATCGCCCCCATCTCGCGGTTCTGGGCGTAGGGCTCCACCACCAGCGGTTGCGCCAGCAGGATCGTGGCGATACCAAGATCGTTCACCTCAAGTACGTCAGCTGGCTCGTGCTCCATGGTGTCCAACTGCAGGCGCTCGTGCAGCGTCTCCACGATGGCCGGCACCAGGCGAGAGCTCTGGCGCACCTCAAGGCGCGCAGGCGTGGTGAGCGGGTTCTCGTCGAGCCATGCGATGGTGGCCTTCACCCGCGTTGCCACACCGGGCTGGTCAGTGGCGGCGGCGATCACGTCACCCCGCGACACGTCAACGTCGGTTGACAGGTGCAGGGCCACGCTGAGGGGAGCCGAGGCCGAGTCGCGGTCTTTACCCAGCACGTCGATGCGCGCGATGGTGGAGGTTCTGCCCGACGGCAGCGCCACCACTTCTTCGCCCACATGCACGGTGCCCGATGAGATGCGGCCCGCCAACGCGCGCACGTCAGCGCCCCCCTCGTCGTAGCGCGTCACCCACTGCACCTGCATGCGAAAGGCATCCTCGGCAATGGGTGGATCAATGTCATGCAGCGCGTCCAGCACTGTGGGCCCTGAGTACCACGGGGTGCGCTCAGACCGCTCAATGAGGTTGGCGCCCTCAAGCGCAGAGAGCGGGATGGGTGTGACGCGCGGACCATTTACGGATGCGGCGGCGGCCACCACCTCATCGGCGATCTCATCAAAGCGGCCCTTGTCGTAATCCACTAGGTCGATCTTGTTTACGCAGGCGATGACATCCTTTACCCCGAGCATTGCGCATATCGCCAGGTGGCGGCGTGTTTGCGAGGTAATGCCGTTCTTGGCATCCACCAGCAGAATGGCCACGTCGGCACCGGCCGCGGCGGTCAC
>SYFI01000061.1 GCA_005800465.1 Actinomycetota bacterium
AGCCGAGCGTTCAGCTCCAGGAAGTAGAACTCCCCGTGCTTGTCCACGAGAAACTCAAGCGTGCCTGCCGACTTGTAGTCCCAGGCCCGGCACGCCTCCTCGGCGGCGGCGTGCATGCGCTCGCGGGTGGAATCCGGCAGGTTCGGCGCCGGCCCCTCCTCCACCACCTTCTGGTGACGGCGCTGAATGGAGCACTCGCGGTCGCCGCAGATGAGTACGCCGCCCATGCCGTCAGCCAGCACCTGCACCTCGACGTGGCGTGCACCTTCAAGCATCTTCTCGACGTACAGCGAGCCGTCGCCGAATGCAGCCAGGGCCTCCTGTGAGGCGTTCTCAAACGCGCGCTCCAGATCATCTGCGCTGTCGACGCGACGCATGCCCCGGCCCCCGCCACCGGCAGATGCCTTCAGCAGAATCGGGAAGCCGGCTGTGTCGGCAGCCACCCGGGCCGCCGCCACATCGGTCACGCCACCTTCAGACCCGCCCAGCACCGGCAACCCGGCCTGGGTGGCGGCTTCCTTCGCCCGGATCTTGTCGCCCATGCGCGCCATCACCTCGGGGGCAGGCCCCACGAAGCGTATGCCGTTGTTGGCGCATTCGGTGGCGAAGTCGGGATTCTCAGAGAGGAACCCATAGCCGGGGTGCACAGCGTCGCATCCGGTGACCTCAGCGGCCCCGATGACGTTTCGCACGTCGAGGTACGAGTCGCGCGCTGCCGGCGGACCAATGCACACGGCCTCGTCCGCCATCTCAACTGCGAGTGAGTTGGCATCGGCCGTGGAGTACACGGCCACAGTGGGGATACCCAGCTCCAGTGCGGTTCTGATAACCCGCACCGCGATCTCCCCGCGATTGGCGACGAGCAGCTTCATGGCGTGAGAATGAAGAGGGCCTGCCCAAACTCCACGGGCTCGGCGTTCTGCGCCTTGATCTCGCGCACGGTGCCCGCCCGATCAGCGGTGATCTCATTGAAGATCTTCATGGCCTCGATAATGCACAGGGTCTGCCCCTTTACCACCCGATCGCCAACCGCCACAAAGGGTCCGGATTCCGGATTCGGTGCTGAGTAGAACGTGCCCACCATCGGGCTCTCCACGCGGTGTCCATCATCCGCCTGCACCACCGGGCCCGACGCTGCCGAACCGGCAGGCGCGGCGGGCCGCACGGTCACGCGGGCGCCACCGATCTCCACGCTCACCTCCGACTGCCCCGCACCCTCCACAACCTCAATCAGCGTCTCCAGCAAGCCGCGGTCGATGCCCGGCCCGGCCTCACCCGACTCCTCCGATGCCAGCGAGCGGCGGCGATCAAGCGGGCGGCGGCCGGAGTCGGGAAACTGTGCGAGGACGATGGCGTCCTCTTCCGATACATCAGACGGCGCTGCTGCGAGAACGGCATCGAGGTCGGGGGTGGGAATGGACACCGCGGCCCCCTTGGCCACGGCCATTGCCGCATCGGCCACCGGGCCGCGCAGGCGACCGCGACCGCCCAACGCGACAACCGCGAGTGCCGGTGTGGTCTCCCGCCAGCGCACGCCATCAAGCACGTGCTGCGCAGCCTGCGACACGATGTCCTCACCGATCGGCGGCGCAAGAGTCACCCCTCCAAGGTCGCGCGACACCGCAGCGCACTCATCGGCGGCCTCGTGCAGACGCCCCGCGAGCCCCTGGCGCGCAAGACGCGCGGTGAGCCCGGCGGCAAGATCGGGCGGCAGGCTCACCTGCGGCCCTCCTGCCAGTTCGGCGGCACGTCGCACCCGCTCGGGTGGCACCAGCGGCCAGATAACCCGGCCGGCCTCCTCCAGCGACTCGCGCCTGGCGTCGAGCTCGCGGTCACCACCGTGCAGCGCAGCCTCCAGCGCCTCGGCCGATGGCCGGCCGGCCACCAGCGCCACGGCGCCCACGGCGGCATGGATGGCATCGGCGCCCGCCACCGCGGCCGCAAGCGCGGACATCGAGGCGAGGCCACCGGGGGCACGCACCGAGACCTCGACGGGGATTGGAGACACGGCCACGATTTCGGACACAAGCGCGCCGAGGCGCATCGGCGTGAGGTTGCAGCCCACATCCGACACGCAGAGCGCGACCGCGCCCGGCAACGACGTGAGCGCGATAGCCTCCTCCACCCAGCGCGAGTCGGATAACTCGGGCCACGGGCCAAGCAACAGCGTGGGCACAAACGCCACGTCGGCCTCGCTGGCCCCCTCGGCGATTGGGCGCAGCGATTCTGGGTCGTTCAGTGCGTCGAATGCCCGCACCCGGCTGACGCCGCTCATCGCCGCCGACTGCACCAGACGCCGGGCCACACCTGGCCCCACGGCGACATCGCCAAGAAGGGTATGGCTTGCCAGCACCAAGCCGACCGGCGTACTGCCCGCAAACCGGGCAACCACGCGCAGGCGGTCGAGGGGGCTCTCCGTGCGGCCATCCATGCAGGCCCGGGCCGCAGATGGGTCCATGGCCTCCAGTACCCGCGCGCCCTCCGGCGCCAGGGCGGCGGCGGCCGACCCCAGTTCGTCCGGCGCAATGCGGGAACCCCACGGTGGGGTTCCCAGATCCGACAGGGTGACATCGACCAGGCCGATGCCCTTGAGGGCGTCAGTGCTCATGCGCGGCTCACGTACTCCCGGCTGCGAGTGTCCACCTTGATGCGGTCACCCTCGTTGACAAACAGCGGAACATTCACCGTGGCGCCGGTCTCGAGCAGTGCGGGCTTGGTGACGTTCGAAACCGTGTCGCCCTTCACGCCCGGATCGGTCTGCGCGACCACGAGCTCCACCGTTGCCGGGGGCTCGGCGCTGTACGGCGATTCCCGGATAAACAGCACCTGCACCTCGGTGCTCGGGGGAATGAGATCAAACGACCCGATGTCGGTCTTCAGGACCGTCACCTGCTCGTAGGTCTCGTGGTCCATGAACACCACACCGTCGCCATCTTCGTAAAGCATCTGCATGGTTTTGGTCTCGGTGAGCACGCGCTCGAGCTTCTCGCCGGCGCGGAAGGTGCGGTCCATGGTTCCGCCGCCCAGCTTCTTCAGCTTGGTGCGCACGAACGCGCCGCCCTTACCGGGCTTTACGTGCTGGAACGAGATGACCGACACTAGATCGCCGTCAACATCGAGGACCCAGCCGTTTTTCAGATCGTTGCTGCTGATGGCACCCACGCCCTGCTCCCTATGCGCTCGTGTTGATCAGATCGGTGGTGATGCCCGTAAGCACCTCGCAGCCGTCATCGGTGATGACGACTTGGTCCTCAATGCGCACTCCGCCAATCCCATCCAGGTAGATGCCCGGCTCGATGGTCACCACCATGCCGGTTTGGAGCACCTCCCCGCCCTCCTGCCGTAGCCATGGCCGCTCGTGGATGTCCAGCCCCACCCCATGCCCGAGCCCGTGCCCGAACCGTTCCCCGAGCCCGGCATCCGAGATAATGCCGCGTGCCACGGCGTCGAGGTCCCCGGTATGCACGCCGGGGCGGCACGCGGCGAGGGCTGCGCGCTGCGCATCGAGGCACACGCGGTAGGCCTCCTCGAGATCGGGTGGCAGTGGCCCGGTGGCGAAGGTGCGTGTGCAGTCCGACGCATAGCCGTCCACGCGAGCGCCCATGTCAACCACAACCAGAGAATTCGCCTGCACAGGCACTGGGCGCGGCACCGCGTGAGGCAGCGCACCATGCGCGCCACTCGCCACGATGATGTCGAAGCTCGCCCCCTCGGCAGCGGCCCCACGCATGAGGCCCTCAAGATCCCAGGCCACCTGCGCCTCGGTGCGGCCCGCGAACCCGTCATCAATCAGCGCGCCATAGGCGACATCGGCGATGCCGGCCGCAGTCCGGATGGCCGAAATCTCCTCGGGCTCCTTGATCACGCGCAGCCCCTCAACCACACCGGCAGTGGGCACCAGTTCGACCGATGAAAGCCGCGCGGCAAACCTGCCCTGGCGCGCCACGCTCACCTGCTCGGCCTCAAACCCCACCCGACCGGAGCCCACCACGTCGGCCAGGCGGTCCATGAGGTCGCGCCCCGCCTGCACCACCTCAACGCCCCGGGTGCGTTCACGAGCATCGGCCATGTACCGCGAGTCGGTCAGCAGCACACGGCGTCCCGGGGCGATCACCAGCACGCCGTTACTGCCGACGTAGCCGCACAGATACCGCACGTTGATGAGATCGGTGACGATCAGCGCGTCGAGCCCCTCCGCCGCGATCACCTCGTCAATCTGCTGCTGGCGCGACTCGATGCTCACGCGCTGAGTTCGGCCTTCAGGATGTCCAGCGCCTCGCGGTAGCCGCCAGGGCCCTTCCCCTTGACCGTGGCGAGGGCGATGTCGCGCACCACCGAGACCTTGCGGAAGTTCTCGCGGGCATCCAGGTCGGACAGGTGCACCTCGACGAACGGCGCACCCACCGATTCGAGCGCGTCGCGCACCGAGTACTGGTAGTGCGTCCATGCCCCGGGATTGATCACGATGCCATCGACCGCTCCGGCGAGGCCGTGCAGGTGCTCCAGCATTGCGCCCTCGAAGTTGGTCTGGAATGTGCCCACCACCATGCCCCGCTCAGTACCCCATGCCCGCACCTGCGACTCGAGTTCGGGCAGGGTGAGCGTGCCGTAGTGCTCGGAGGGGCGGCGCCCGAGCATGTTCAGATTCGGCCCGTGTACAAGTGCGATGCGGCTCACGCGGTCAACTCCTCCACGGCGGCGCGTACGACGCCCGGATCGGGGTCCTGATGGGTCAGCACATCTCCGGGGGCACGTAGCAGCACCATGTTCAGCGCACGGCCGTCGGCTTTCTTGTCACGCCCCATAATGTCGATGACCTCATCAATCGAAACGGACCCATCGAGCACCGTCGGCAATCCGTGACGCGCCAGAGTGGTCAACGTGCGATCGCGCCACACCGGGTCGAGCCCCAGCGTGTGCTCACTGATGCGCAGCGCCGCGAGCAGCCCCAGCGAGATGGCCTCGCCGTGGTGGTATAGGTCGTACCCGGCCGCGGCTTCGATGCCATGGCCAACCGTGTGGCCCAGATTGAGGATGGCGCGACGGCCCAGATCCATCTCGTCTTCTTCCACCACTGCCAGCTTGACGCCGGCACAGCGACGGATCAGGTCGGCGAGGCCGTCGGCGGGGCCGGGAAGTTCGGGCCATCCCGCCACAATCTCCATGAGATCGCCACCCTCGAGGAGCCCGTACTTCACCACCTCGGCAAATCCGCACGAGAGCTCCCGGGCAGACAGCGTGGACAGCACCGATGGGTCCATCACCACAGCCACAGGCTGGTAGATCGCCCCCACGTAGTTCTTGCCCTCGGGCAGATCAACACCGGTCTTGCCGCCGAGCGACGAGTCCACCATCGCCAGTAGCGTCGTGGGCACCTGCACCAGGCGCACGCCCCGCTGGTACGACGCCGCCAGAAACCCCGCGAGGTCACCCACCACCCCACCGCCCACGGCGATCACCGCGTCACGTCGGCGGATTCCGGCCCGAGCGGCCACGCGGGAGAGCCGCTCGATCTCGGCCAGGCTCTTCGAAGCCTCGCCCGCAGGAACGCGCTCAACGGTCACCCGCAGGCCGGCGGCCACGCACGATGCGGCAATCCGATCGGCGGCGCCCACGATTCCGTCATCCACCACCACCAGCACGCCATCGCCCTCGCCACGGCCCACAAGCAGGCCCCCGACTGCGTCCAGCACTCCATCGCCCAGATACACGGGCACCATGCGGTCGCCAATCGATGCCACCAGGGCCGGGGCCGCCATGTCAGTGATCATCCGGCCGCCTCGTTGTCAGGTCCACCGTCATCCAGGATCCACTCCGACAGGATTACCGCCGTCTCCTGAGGCGGTGCCCCGCCATCGAGGATTACGTCGGCGGCCTCCCGGTACACATGCTCGCGCTCACCACAGCGACGCACAAAACGCTCATGATCGAGGGCAAGCGGGCGGCCCGGCTCGCCACCCACGCGGGTCCATGCCTCCTCGGCATCCACCTTCAGCCACGCCACACATGCCTCACGGCCCAGCATCTGGCGGGTGCGGGGGCTCCCCAGCGCGCCCCCGCCCAGCGCGAGTACGCTGGGCTCACCGCGCAGGTGATCGCGAATCAGGTCTTCTTCGGTTCGACGAAACCACAACTCGCCGCGCTGGGCGAAGATCTCGGGAATCGACTGCCCCGCATGGGCCTGCACAAGATCGTCGGCGTCAAGGAAGTCCACGCCGAGGATCTCGGCGGTGATACGTCCCACCGTGGTCTTGCCGGCCCCCATGTAGCCAGCGATCGCGATCCAGCGCGGAATGGCCACTACTGGGCGAGAACCCCGCGGTAGCGCTCCACCGCGGCATCGAGACTCGCGACCGAATCGCCACCAAACTTCTCAACCAGGGCCTGCGCAAGCACGAACGCGATGACAGCCTCGGCAATGACAGCCGCCGCGGGCGCGGCGCAGATGTCGGATCGCTCCTTAAAGGCCGACGTGGCTTCCTTGCTCTTCACATCAACCGACGCAAGCGGCCTGCTGAGCGTGGCAATGGGCTTCATGGCGGCCCGCACCACCAGCGGTGCACCGTGGGTCATGCCGCCCTCAAGCCCACCGGAGCGATTGGTGCGGCGGTGGTAGCCCTTCTCCTCGGTCCAGAAAATCTCGTCGTGGGCGGCGCTTCCCCGAATGCGCCCCAGTTCAAACCCGGCACCGATCTCAACGCCCTTGATTGCCTGAATACCCAGCACCGCCTGGCCGATGCGGCCGTCCAAGCGGGCATCGCCACTCACGTGCGACCCGAGCCCGGGGATGGGATCAAAGACCCACACCTCAAAGATGCCGCCCAGAGTGTCGCTGTCCTGCCCCGCGGCCTTGATGGCCGCGCGCATGCGCACAGATGCGTCGGCGTCAAGTGCCCGCACGGGGCTCTCGTCAACGCCGTCGAAGTCCGCAAGCGAGAGGTCGCTACGCACCGGGGCGGCTTCGGGCCCCACCTGCACAACGTGGCTGCGTACCTCCATGCCATACCGGCGGATAAGCGCCTTGGCGACGCCTCCCGCGGCCACGCGCGCCGCCGTCTCGCGGGCGCTCGCGCGCTCGAGGATGTTGCGCAGATCGTCGGTCTCGTACTTCTGCATACCGGCGAGGTCTGCATGGCCCGGACGCGGAAGCGTGATGGGCGCCACCTCGGATGCGGGCTCCCAAATCGCCATGCGGTCTTCCGACCAATTTGCGAAGTCGCGGTTCATCACCATGAGCGCGACGGGGCTGCCCAGCGTGTGGCCATGGCGGATACCGGCCGTTACCTGCACGCGATCGGTCTCGATCTTCTGGCGCCCGCCACGGCCATACCCCATCTGACGACGCGCGAGATCGGCGTCGATGTCGTTGGGCGTGAGCGGCAACCCGGACGGGAGGCCTTCGACGATGGTCGTAAGTGCGGGGCCGTGCGACTCGCCCGCTGTTCGGTAGGTCAGCGCCATTTCTCGCCCAGCATACCCACCGGGGCCGGGCGCTCCGGCACCTCGCGCACGGTCTATGGCCCGACGCCTGGGTGTCCCGGCCTCCGCGCGCGGGAGGGGCATGGCGTCGATCTGGCCTGGGCGAATAGACGAGGCGGCGCCGGGTGTGTGACCGGCACTGGGCGATCGGGTAACTGCTAAGGGCAGGATCATCAGCGGAAGCACAACTGCCACCAGCGCACCCACCGCAAGGAACGGCGCGAATGGCACCGCGGTGCCCCGGACCCGGCGCCCGTGCGCGGTGGCCCACGCCAGACCGCCCACGCACCCGGCCACCAACGCAACAAGCAGCGCTCCGACGGCGGCTGGCCCCAGCGCGGCACCGATCAGCACCGCCAGCTTGGCATCCCCCATCCCCATGGCCTCGGGGCGCACGAGAGCCGGCACCATAAGCACCGCTCCCGCGACCACGGCCCAGCCAACCACCCCCCACCACGGCCCTACGCCCAGCGCACATCTCAATCCAAGCGTCACGGCGACCCCGGGAATCACCACCACGTCGGGAATCCGTCGCGTACGCAGGTCCGTGACCACGCAGATCCCCAACGCGATGGCCAGCACCACGAGGCCCGCAGCATCCGCCCATGAGGCTGGCCAATAGAAGACAAGGTCCATACGGCGACGCTAGGCCTCGAAATGCCACGGGCAGTGACTCTCCTGTGCCACATCCCGTACGCCCCTGTACCAATTGGCCCCGGCGCTTCTATGCTCCCCCGCCATGAACGCCGCCTCAACCTCCTTCACTGTCGTCACCGATGGCGCCTGCTCTGGCACT
>SYFI01000062.1 GCA_005800465.1 Actinomycetota bacterium
CACGTGCGGCTCGCTGGCCGCATTGAACACCACGGTGCGACCCTCCGCGAGCACTGCCGCCATCAGCACGTTCTCCGTGGCGGTCACAGACGCCTCGTCGAGGAAGATCTCTGCACCCCGGAGCCCCGTGTGGGACATCTCATATGCCCGGTCAACCTCGGCGATCTCCGCGCCCAGCGCACGGAATGCCATCAGGTGAGTGTCAATCCTCCGGCGCCCGATGAAGTCGCCGCCCGGAAGGGGAAGCCTGATTGACGCCTCGCGGGCGAGCAGCGGCCCAGCAAACAGCACCGACGCCCGGATTCGGCGACACAAATCGGGATCGAGCGCCGTTCCCCTGACCGTCGCAGCCTCAAACGCGAGGGCTCCGTCGGCCTCTTCGCGCACCGATACACCGAGGTCGTCGAGGATCGCCAGCATCGCGTGAACGTCAAGAATGTCGGGGACATTCTCAAGAATGACCTCCTCATCGGTGAGGAGGACGGCGGCGAGGATTGGCAGGGCGGCGTTCTTGTTCCCCGTTGGGGTAACCGTACCCGCCAGTGCGTGCCCGCCGTGGATCACGAACTGCTGGCTCACGGGGAGGCACGGTAACACGCAACGACGCTGCGGAGCGCCTCCGTGAGTTGATTGATGTCGTCGGCATTGGTGAAGAAGGCGCAGGAGGCGCGCAGTTGCCCGGGCGCAGGAAGCGGACGCACGACAACACCCTGACCCGCGAGGTCTGCTGCTGCCGTCTCGGGTGCCACCCCGGGCACTGAGAATGCCACCAGGCCGGACCCGCTCGTCATGGGCGGATCGACCTGCACGCCGTCTGTCTCGCCGAGGGCCCGCCGGCAGGCTCCCGCGGCGGTGATGGTGGCCGCGTGGACCGCATCCCACCCCATCCCCTCAATCCATTCGATCGACGCAGCCCACCCCGCGAGCAGGATCTCGGGGTGCGTGGAGGCCTCAAACCGACGGGCATCAGCATGCATCGTCAGCGTCCCGTCCCACCCATGGTCGGTACCGGTCTCGTACCCCGAGAACACCACCGAAAGCCGATCACGGGCGTCGTCCGACATCCAGAGCGCCCCGAGGCCCTCGGGGCCCAGAAGCCACTTCTGTGCCGGAAGCGCGTAGGTATCAACGCCCAGAGCCACGGGGTCAACCGCGATCGCGCCCGCCGCCTGCGCTCCATCCACAAGTACAACCGCACCCACCTCATGCGCCGCCGTGGCAGCGCCGCGGATATCGAGCACAGCGCCAGTGAGCCATGAGACATGTGACAGCGCCACCAGCCTTGTTCGGGGCGAGCACGCCGAGCGCACCACCTCCTCGAGGCCGCCCGATCCATCACCCACGTCCACCACACGCAACACAGCCCCCGATCTCCGTGCTGCGGCGGCGAGTGGCACGATCAGACCGGGGTGCTCCATCCCCGTCGTCACCAACTCGTCGCCTGGCGCGAGGTCGAGCCCCCAGATCACCGCGTTCATTGCGTGGGTACTGCTTTGGGCGATGGCGATCTCGCCAGCCGGACGTCCGAGCACCCGGCCCACCGCGGACCTCACCGCAGATTGGCGCTGCCGGCCCGCATCGACAGCGGCGGCGCTCATGCGACCTCTGCCTGCCTGAAGCGCGATCATCTGCCGCATCGCCTCAACGGCTGAAGTCGGCAGCGGCCCAGCTCCGCCTGTATTGAGATACGCCTCCATACTCAGCGACGGCAGCGCCGCGCGCACCGAGGCCAGCCAGTGTTGCTGACCATCGTCCCCTGACGTCATGTCAGGGGGGTCATAGCTGCATCGCCGACACCACGTCAGCGGCCCGGAATCCGCTTGACACAGCGCCTTCTATCGAAGGATGGGCGGTCACGTCGCCGGCCAGCAGCACGTTCGGAATCGCCGTCCGCACTCCAGGGAGCGCCCGACGCACACCCGGGGGTACCCGGAACTGGGCAAATTCCTCCACCACGACTTCGGCCAGCCGCGCGTGACGACCCCACTCCAGTCCGGGGCTCCATCGGCCCACCATCCGTGCCATCTCCCCTTCGAGGGCACCGACGTCGGGTGGCGCACTCGCACTCCCGTGGATGCTGGTCGCGAGAACCACATAGGGGGGTCCGAGCCGCGGCCGTGTGAGGTTCGACTCCTGGCACACCAGATCGATCCGTCGGCCGGACCCACGTGGGGCGCTATTCAGAGCAATCACTTGTCCGGAGTGCAGCGGCCGGCCAAGCGCGTAGATAAGGGTGGTCACCCCGGCTGGGTTCACGTCGAGGCGGGAGGCGGCGTGGGGGTCGTGGGGGGCGAGAAGCCGCTGCGCGGCCGGTGCCTGGGCTGCAACCACCACGACGTCCGCACCCAGTATCTCCCCACTCTCCAGTCGTACCCCGACTGCCCGGCCGGCTTCGCCCACAACGATTTCGGCCACAGGGCTCACCGTGCGCATGATTCCGCCTTTCTGAACCACTGATGCCGCGGCCCACTCTCCGATCATCCCGTGCCCCTCAACGGGTATCGCCGCGCGGCCGGTTACAAGCATCCGCATAAGGAACCGGAAGTACCCGGCATCGGATTCCAGTGCCGGATCTGCGGTGATCACGCCGAAGAGGGGCCGGAAGAACCCCTCAATTGCGCCACCCGAGAACCCCCGCCGTCGCAGGTAGCTATTCGTCGTCTCGTCCTGCTCATCACCACTCAGCAAGTGCTCGCACGACGTCGCCCGCACCTCAGCTGCCAGCCGCCCCAGCCGAATGACGTCGGCCGTGGTGAACGACGGAAAGCGCCGGAGCGACCGCGCCGACAGCCGCAGTCGATGCCAGTCGAGGCCGTCATGCACCACCGCGCCCCGGTCGAATGGCAACAGATCGCGTTGCCGGAAGCCGATCTCGCGCAGAAACGTACTCGTATCATGGTACGCAGTGAAAACCGACTGGAAGCCGCGATCCGCCGGTCGGCCCGCCATGTCCACGGTTCGAGCCCGACCGCCGATCTGGGTCGACGCCTCCAGCACTGTCACCCGCGCGCCGTCCCAGGCCAGCCGATGCGCAGCTGCAAGGCCGGCGAGGCCGGCACCGATCACCACGCAGTTGACTCCGTGCCCGCCCTGTTCGATCATGCGGCAATCCTACCTGCCACCCCTCGTGGACGTACCTCATCCGTTCTCCACAACGGAGCACGCCGTTGACGTAACTCAGGCGACATCACGGCGGCAACTCGGTTCGAGGGTTCTTATCGCCCCGATACGAGAAGCCTGGACGCGACTTGACGCGAAAGGTATGAATCTTTTCTCACCCGGACGGGATCTCTCCGCCATCGGACATCATGAGTGCAACCTCGGCTCGGCTGCCATATGAGAGCGGCAGGAACACTGAGATACACAGACGACTTGCATACAAACGCAAGACACACGAAGGGCCGCGCGTGAACGCGGCCCTTCGGTGCAATGACTCCCGGCGACGACCTACTCTCCCGCGGACGTGAGTCCGGAGTACCATCGGCGCTGAGGGGCTTAACTACTCTGTTCGGAATGGGAAGAGGTGTTTCCCCCTCGCAGTAACCACCGGGAAAACGTGAGGGTGAACCCTCAAG
The DNA here is from genome assembly GCA_005800465.1 of Actinomycetota bacterium. Taxonomy (GTDB): domain Bacteria; phylum Actinomycetota; class Thermoleophilia; order Miltoncostaeales; family Miltoncostaeaceae; genus SYFI01. The sequence continues at coordinate 3,576 of SYFI01000062.1, forward strand.
ACTGCACAGCGGCGTAGGTGTAAATTCAAGCCCTCGGAGTATTAGTACGGGTCTGCTCCACGCATTGCTGCGCTTCCACATCCCGCCTATCAACCAGGTA
>SYFI01000063.1 GCA_005800465.1 Actinomycetota bacterium
GCCCTGCCCGGGCGCATCGAGGTGGCGTGGTCCGCGCCGGAGTCCGACGGCGGCAGCCTGGTGACCGGCTACATCGCCACTGCCACCCCCGGTGGTGCCACCTGCACCACCACGGGCGCCACCTTGTGCACCATCACGGGGCTCGATGACGGCACCGCCTACCGCGTGGCCGTGGCGGCCATCAACGTGATCGGCACGGGCGCGCCATCGGATGCCGGCGAGGCCGTCACGCCGCGGCGTGACGAGGGTGGCGCGGCCCCGGTGGTGGACGACCTTCCCCTGCAGGCGACATCGATTCCGGGCACCGCTGAGTCCGGCCTGCCCGTGGGCGCCCCTGTTGCCGGGAGGACGCCGGAGATCACAGGCCTCGCCCTGCGGCCCCGCACGCTGGTGCCGGGCCTCGGCGGTCGAATCGCCTACAGCCTCTCCGAGCCGGCAGACGTGACGATCACCATCGCCCGGGTGGGCGGGCGCGACCGCGCATCGCGCGTGGTGCACCGCATCCCCGCCGGTCGCCCCGGCGCCCTTGCCGGCGATACCCGCATCCGGGTGCTCTACAGCTTCGCGAGCGCACGGCGCAAGAAGCCCGGCGCCTGGACGCTCACCGTCGAGGCGCGCGACGCGCAGGGTGGCGTCGCCACGGAGACCATTCCCATCAGGGTACGGACCTGACCGCCCCCGCCCCTTCCACGAGGAGCTCCACATGAATCGCCGTGCACGTCGCGGGCTGGTCGCCGTAATCGCCATCTCGGCGTCCGCCGCGGCGGTGCCGGCGGCGTCCGTCGCTGCCCCTGCTGTCGAGCCGTTGGCCGATCAGGTGGTGGCGCTCGCCACCCCTGATGGCTTGCGTCCCGTGGTCACCGACGTGCTCGTGAGGTTCGACCCCGGCACGCCGGCCCGCAACCGGGCCCGCGTGCGGTCACGGGTGCTCGATGCAGCGGGGGCGGAGCCGCGAGAGGCGCGGCGGGTGGTGGGACTCCCGGGCGCATGGCGGGTCCCCGTGGACGAGGGTGCGAGCCCGGCCGCGGTAGCCCGGAGACTTGACGCGCGCCCGGACGTGCAGTGGGCCGTCCGGGATGTGCCGGTAGCCGGCCAGGTGCTTCCCAACGATCCGCTCTTCCCCAACCTGTGGGGCCTTCGCAACACCGGGCAGCAGGTGCCGGCGCCAACGCCGTTCACGGGTCTCGCAGGCGTGGATCTGGGGGCGGTGGGCGCCTGGGCCACCACGCGCGGATCGGCGGACGTGCCGGTGGCGGTCGTCGACTCGGGCACGGTCATGGACCACCCCGACCTCGTCGCCAATCTGCGCACGGCCAACGACCGCAACTTCGTGCCCGCCGTGAACGGCGAAGTCGACCCCACGGCGGTGGAGGACACCAACCAGCACGGCACGCACGTGGCAGGCACCATCGGCGCGGTCGGCAACAACGGCCTCGGCGTGACGGGCGCTAACTGGACCGTGGGAATGACGACCGTGCGAGTGTTGGATTTCCGTAATCAAGGGTCCTCGGGGGCCGCCGCGGAAGGGATGGCGTATGCCGGCGCCAGGGCACGCGTGGTGAATGTGAGCGTCGGTGGGCCGATCGGGAGCCTTCAGGCGAGCACCGATGCCATCAAGGCGCACCCGAACACGCTCTTCGTCATCGCTGCAGGCAATGAGACGAACGACAACGACCAGAGCCCGAGGAACCCATGCAATGTGCCGCTGCCGAATGTCCTCTGCGTTGCGGCCATAGATGCCACGGGGGCTCTCGCGGATTTCTCGAACTTCGGCGCGACGTCCGTTGATGTCGCCGCGCCGGGCGTTGACATCCAGAGCACGGTTCCCAACTTCGGCACCGCCTTCGAGCCCGCGATCACGTCGGACGGACAGTCGCCGCCGAGGCCTGCGGGCTGGACCCAGACGCCCACGGAGACCCCGACGACGGGATGGACATGGCAGCAGACAGGCGGCGGAATCAGCTACGTGGACCTCGAGGAGGCCCCCGGGGCGGGGTCTGGACTACAGCAGTGGACGATTGAGGCGCCGGGTGCCTTTACGCCCGTCGGGAGTGCGTGCCGGATGGAGGCCATCGTCGCCCTCGACCTCAACCCGGCCAAGACCCAGGCGATGGGGCTGCAGTACGCGGTCTCCGGTGATCCGGAATGGCATCTCGCTCCCGGCAGCGCGGTGTCGAGGGATACCGACCAGAACTTCGTGGGATGGGACGGTGACCTCTCCGCCATCGAAGGCGAGAGCGGGGTACGCCTCCGGGTGCTGGTCCAGTCCGAGAAGGGCGCCGGCATCGGCCCGCTGAACGTGTCCGTTGCGAGGATGGCGGTCAAGTGCGTCGTCCCGCAGGCAGCCGGTGGCAACTACGGCTTCTCCAGCGGAACTTCGATGGCCGCCCCGCAGGTGGCCGGCGTCGCTGCCCTGCTCCTGGCGAAGAACCCCAACCTCACCGCCGTGCAGATGAAGAAGGCGATCATGTCCACGACGGTCCCCATGGCATCGCTCACGGGCAAGGTCGTGACCGGCGGCCGGGTGGATGTCAACGCCGCTCTGGCAGCGGTGCCAACCCCGTCAACCTCGTCAACCCCTGCGACCCCTGCGACCCCTGCGACCCCCATGGCGCGGGCACTCGCGCTTCGCGCGGGACGCACCATCACGCTGCGCCCCGGTGCCACCCGTGCTGCCGTTCCCGTGACCTGTGAGGACACGGGAACGGCAACGTGCGCGGTGACGGTGGCCCTGCGCATGCGCGTGGCACCCCGCCGCATCGAGGGCTCGCGCTGGGTCGCCCTCGGCACCCGGCGCGCCACCCTGCCCGCGGGCTGGAGGGGATCGGTATCAGTGCCGCTCACCCGCCAGGCGCGCGCGATCCTCGCGCGTCACCCCCGGGTGCGCACCACGGTGATTGCGGCATCGCAGAAGGGCGCCGCGCCGCGGGAGTCGGTGCGCCAGCAGACCACCCTGGTGCGCCGCTGAGAACCACGACGATGCGGTAGCCCCCGGGTAACGCGGTGGCGGCCACTCGCCGAAACGGGATCGGCATTTGCGGGGCCCGCAAATGCATCATCCCCGGCTGCGATCGCCGCCACCCCGTTATCCGGGGGCTATCTCCGTGCAGTCGTGGCAGTGCGCGGCAGTGCGCCGGGGGCCTCCCCGCCTGCGATCCGCTAGAACCTACGGTACTTCCCCCACTTGGAGGCGGCATGAGCCCCCGAAGCCGCAGGCATGGCGTTTCCCCATCAGCCCTCCTCGCCGTGCTCGTCACCCTGCTGCTTGCCCTCGGGCTTGCGGGCACCGCCAGTGCGGGCTCCCTGTTGGCGGCGCAGGATGTGGTGGTCAACGTGACCGCCGGGGCCAACGATCCGGTGTCGGGCGCAACCGTGGTGGCCCGCGACGACCTCACGGGGCGCGTGATGTCGAACGCGACGACCACCGGGTACCTGGGGTATGCGGCCATCAGGCTTCGCCCCGGCGCATCGACCCGGCGCATCACCATCACTGCAACCGGCGGTCGCTCGAAGGCCGTCGGCACCCTGTCGGCGGCCGACGTGATGTCGGCCACGGCGCAGCGCGCGGTGATGGCCAGGGAGATCGAGGTGAACGTCAACCCGGGCAGCACCGTGCTGGCCGAATACCTCGATGAGCGCCCCCGCGCATCGGTCGCCGCTGCGGAGCGCGCCGTGGCGCGCCGCCTGCGGCTGCCCACGGGCACCGATGTGGCGGAGTCGGCGAGGTTCTCGCGGCTGCGCTTCTCGGGCGAGGCCTTCATCCGCGCCGCACGCACGCGTGGCGGGACGGAGGACTACGGGGAGTGGGCTGCCGAGCGCATCGGCGCAGGCTCTGCCGTGCGCTCGTTCGCCGCTCCGCGCCCAGCTGACGATCTTCCTCTCAGGGGGGCCGCATTGTCACCCGGCCCCGGCGCGACACCGCGCCAGGAGAACTCTCTTGCCGGCTTCCTCGGCAACGCCGTCCTCAATGCGACGGTCAAGCCGCTCATCGAGGACGGCGTCAAGAAGCTCGTCTGCCTGATCGGCATCAAATTCCTCTGCCGTGCCGCTCCCACTGCCACCCCCCCACCCGCCTCGGGGCTCTCGGACGCCGAGAGGAAGCAGCTCGCCAACATGGAGCGGGGCATCAGCAACCTCACAACGCAGATGCTCACCGCCCAGCACACGTTGTCGGCGCTCGAGGTGCAGGTGGCACAGCTGGGCGGGCAGGTTGCCGCCCTCAACTACGTCCCGGAGATGAATGCGGTTCAGGACATCATCGAGGCCACCCGCGCTGCGGCGGGCTTGCGTGCCGAGGGCAAGGCCGTGCCCCAGGCCCTGAGTCAGGCCCTGACGAATGCCCTCGTTCGCCGCTACGAGATCAACAGCGGCTGCCCGAACTGGGTCGCTCTGGTCGGAACGCTTCCCAAGAACGTGGTCATGGACGGGTCGGAACTTCGGCACCCGCGTGCTGCATGCGCGAGCCTCGCCCAGGGTGACGGAGCCGCCAGCGGCCTGATGCAGTTCGCCCAGCGGCGGGCGGCTGCGGCGTCCACCGTCGTGACCGCGGGATCCACCCAGGCCACGGTCGATGTGGCAGGCGAGTTCTGGCTCGGCGAGTTCGTGAAGAATGTTCTGGCGTCAAGCATGGCGTCGGAGTACGCGTTGCGGCCCGACGGCAATTCCACGCGCTCGCCCGAGGTGGTCGATGCGACCACGCAACTGTTCAGCGATGTGCTTGCAGTGATTGAGATCGACGCCACCGGTACGTACTTCGGCGCCCGTATCCCCACCGATCAGGTGCTGGTAATGGCCCCCACCAGCGGCACCGTCTACGGCATCGGGAACTACCAGATCGATCCAGGCGGCAATGAGGTTGCTGCGTGTTTTGGCAACAGTAACTCGCCGATGTGGTGGTTACGTGACCCGGACAACAAACCGAAGGAACTAGTAAGTTTCGGCTCCGGACACGCTTGGCTCAGCACCCCAGGCTTGTCCGGCTATATGCCATCTTTTGCAGGGAAGAACACAGGTAATGAGGCTTTTTCCGCGTGCACTCCCGGCCAGTTGGTCTCCACCCCTCGGGACATCCCCGGTGCTCCCGCCGCCGCGTGGGAGTCCGTTGACACGCTCCCCGCGGAAAACCTGCCTCGGGTTCTCGTGGCGCTCCGTCGTGCGGCCCTGTGCCACATGAAGGATCGCATGAACCCCGGCGCGTCCTTCCAGCCGCAGGAGGGGACGTCCGCGGGTGGGCTCTGTGATTCCTTCCCCACGCCCATCCCGGACAAGCCCGTTCTTGCATGGAAGGCGCACCCGCAGCTGAAGAAGCCGGCCGGACACGGGGTGATGCCCAACCTCCAGCTGTCGCTCAAGGACACGGGCTGCGTGCCCTGGGCGATCGGGACCACCAATCAACGTCAATGGTCGAACTGGACAGTGGATGAACAAATAGTGCGCCTGCGCGATTCGCTGCGCGGTGGGGGGTCCACGGTTACGTGGCCGGGACGCGAGGGGACCACGACGCAAACATCGACAAGGCTGCCGGCCTCTGCGCAAGGAATGCAGTGCCGGGTGGTGGACCTCACGCCGCGTGCCGCGGAACGCTACGGCTGGAACTGCGTCTCGGCGAATCCGGCCGGAACAATCATGTACCAGAACTGGCAAAATCGTTCTTCGAACGAGTCTCCTGCTTGGAGCAATTTCGATAGTGGCCCAGCGGTGATCGTTCCCGTGACGTCGTCACTTGAGGAACTGAATAACCGCGCCATGGGCGGGTACTGCCCGAACCTTGGCGGACTTCCCGCCCCCCCCTGGTTCCGCGAATGTGTCGTACTTCACCGGCGGCAAAATCATCTGCTCTCCGCCGCTTGCGATCTTCAGCAGGAAGGCCCGCCAGCAGGTCGGCTGGAAGCCCCCCGCCATCAGGGAGCATTCGGACAACCCGTGCGTGGGGAGCAGGGACTACTATTCACGGGACACTCAGAACGACTTCCCTCTGGTGTGGCCGCTGCAGCGTCAGATACAGGCCATGACGACGTACAACTGGCCACAAGCAGATGGCCCGAACGGATCGGGATGGCCGCAGCGAAAGCACATTCCGGGGTTCAAGGCCGAGAACTGGACCTATAACAATCACGTCGCCGGTGACTACGTCGTCGGCCCCCTCTACACCAGCCGCGCCGTGGGTGCCTACGTCCCGGGCACCTCGCCTGGCGGCCCGGCGTCGGCGGCCCCTCCGAGGCTGGCGGGCGCGCGTGTTCCTGATCCGGTCCGTGACCTGTCCGTGTGTGGCGAGGAATGCACCGGTGACACGAAGTCCATCCGCGTTGACTGGCGGCCCCCGGCATCCACTGGCGGCCTCACCATCCAACGATATGAGGTGGTCGGAACCACGAAGGGCAACCTCCCGCGGATGACGCGGAGCTGCACCCGCTCCGCGGCGGCCGACCTGCAGTGCACCTTCGGCAATCTTGATCTGTCGAAGGAATGGGAGTTCCGTGTTCACGCGACGAACGCGCTTGGGAATAGCGGCACAAGCATCGTGACGTTCACCTCCGGGCCCGGCCAACCGCGACTTCGAGCCCTGCCTGAGGCTCTCGAGGTGCGCTGGAGCACCCCGGGATGGAAGGAATGGCGGGCTGATTCGCGCCAGAAGGGCCTTGACCCTCCCCACAGCTATACGGCGACAGCATCTCCAGGCGGTCGCACATGCACGGTGGCGGGCTTTAGTTCCACCACATGCACGATCACCGGCCTCACGCCCGGTACTGCTTACACCGTGACGGTCGTCATCGAGAGCAGGTACTTCTGCGGGGCCAAGATGCCGTGCGAATCGGAAGAGGCGTCCCCGCCGTCGGCGGCGGCAACACCCCTTGGTGCCTCCGTCCCCCCGGGCAGTCCGGAGCTCCGTGATGCCGTTCCGTCGGACGGGCGGATCGCCGTGAAGTGGCGGGCGCCCGCATCTGACGGGAACAGCCCGATCGTGGGCTACACCGCCACGGCCATGCCCGGGGGTGCCACATGCACCACGACGGGATCCCTGGCGTGCGCCATCGATGGGCTCTCACCCGGCACCGAGTACACCGTGAGCGTCACGGCCACCAACGAGGCGGGCACGGGGGATGCGTCCCCGTCGGTCAGGCGCACCACGCCGACAGTGCTGCCCGGCCCGCCGCTCACGCCGCTGGCAAAGGCATCGCCCGGCACCATCGAGGTGTCCTGGGCTGCGCCCGATTTCAATGGCGGCGCGGCGATCACCGGCTACACGGCCACCGCATCGCCCGGTGGCGCGCAGTGCACCACCGCGGGCGCCACCACGTGCACGATTACCGGGCTGCCTGATGGCACCGAGCACCAGGTGACGGTGACGGCCACGAACGCCGTGGGTACAGGGCCTGCCTCGCTCCCGGCCGCGGCCCGCACGCCCGATCTCACCGCGCCAGGTGCTCCGCGATCGGTGGAGCTCTCCGCCCTGCCCGGGCGCATCGAGGTGGCGTGGTCCGCGCCGGAGTCCGACGGCGGCAGCCTGGTGACCGGCTACATCGCCAC
>SYFI01000007.1 GCA_005800465.1 Actinomycetota bacterium
ATCGCCCGGCCGCTACGGAACCGGGCCGCACATGCATGCCCCACTCCGCGCTGCCAACTTAGTCCCGCGGGGGCGTCCCGCCAAACTATTTTTTTGAGGGCCCTGCTATTCCGAGACTCAAGGCCCGTTCCACCCCGCCGAGGTCACCGTTGACGTACACGCGAAATGCCGGGCCCGACACCGTGGCCTGCACGAGCTCGGCCAGCGCGAGGTCACCCGACACCACGGCTGCAGCAGGCTGGCCTGCCGCGATCTCTTCTGCGTGGTTTGGACCCGACAGCACCGCGAATGGAACCCGGGGGCCCAGGGCATCCCGCCAGACGGCAGACAGCAGGCGACCTGTGCCGGGCTCAAGCCCTTTGGTGAGCGACAGCACCCCACACCCGGCCGGCAACGCGGCGGCGATCCGCGGCGCCTCGGTGGAGATGGCGCGCGATGGCAGTGCGATGACCACCAGCGTGGCGCCATCTGCCCAGGCCGGATCGTCCACGTGCGCGACATGCACAGACTGGGGAAGCCCGATATCACCCAGGTGCCGGGCGTCGTGGCGCGTGGCGCCCAGAGTGCCAGCCTGGGCCGCCGTGTGGCACACGAGGGTTACCTCCGACCCGGCGAGGGCAGCCACCTGGGCGAAGGTGCATCCCCACGCGCCCGCTCCCATAACGACCACGCGGCTCACCTGCGGCTCCTCACCTCAATGTCCACCGGCACGCCGTCGAGGTCGAAGTGCTCACGCAGGCGGTTCTCAAGCCAGAACCCGTAGTCGCGGGTCATGAGCGTGCGGTCGTTCACCTCAAGGCGGAATACCGGCGGGTTGACGCCGGTCTGGACAAGAAAGCGCATCGACAGACGCTTGTTGCCCTCGCGCGGCCCCGGGCGCTCGGCGGCAAGATCGCGCAGCGCATTGTTGAGTGCATTGGTGGAGATACGGGTGCAGCTCTTGGCATGCAGGCGCAGTGCGGCGGGCAGGATGCGATCGACGCCCTCCCCGGTGAGCGCCGAGCACACGACGATGGAAGGGTGCTGACGGCTCTTACGATGCACACGACCGCGCAGGTCGATGACGTCGGGCTGGGCGACATCCCACTTGTTGAGTACGAGCATGGTCGCGCAGTGCGAATGCGCGGCCTGGTCGCAGGCCGCCAGATCGGCCTCGGTGATGCCCTCTGTGGCGTCGGCCACCACGATCGCTACGTCAGCGCGCTCGGCTGATTCGATGGCGCGGATCTGGCTGTACTGCTCGATGCGGTGGCGCATGCGGCCGCGGCGGCGCAGGCCGGCGGTATCGATGAGCACCACCTCTTCCCCATCCACCTCGATGATGGTGTCAACCGGATCGCGCGTGGTGCCGGGGACGTCGTGCACGATCATGCGGTTCTCACCCAGCATGGCGTTCAGAATGGAGCTCTTGCCCACATTCGGGCGACCGATGATGCAGAACGCCGGCAGGCGATCGATCCGCTCGTCGTACACCTCCTCGACCTCGGGGAGGCTCTCCACAAGCACATCGAGGAAGTCTCCGATGCTGCGGCCATGCAGTGCCGACACGCACACCACCTCGCCGAGGCCAAGGCCCCACAGCGACTGGGCGCGCAGCTCGGCCTCGTCGTTGTCGCACTTGTTGGCCACAACGATGATGGGCCGGTGAGAGCGACGAAGCCGCTCGGCAACCTCGAGGTCGCCGGTGGTGGCCCCCGCCATGGCGTCGACGACGAACAGGATCAAATCCGCCTCGTCAATTGCCCGGATGGCCTGTGACGAGATCTCCCTGGCCATGTCCGACGCGTCGGCGTCGTCGATTCCACCAGTGTCGAGGATCTGGAACTGCACGCCATTCCACTCCGCGCCACCCTGACGGCGATCACGGGTGACCCCGGGCATGGAATCCACCACGGCCTCGCGGCGCCCGGTGAGCCGGTTGAACAGTGTGGACTTGCCCACGTTCGGGTAGCCCACCACCGCCACCACGGGCTGGTTGCTGACCACCGTGCTGCCGCGGGCGGCATGGCGCTCACGGCCGCGCGGGCGATCGGGAAGCCCGGGGCGCGATGCCTTCTCGTTGCCGCCCGCAGGCGTGGTTGGCTTTTCGTCGGCCATCAGTCCTTCTCCAGTGACGGCTCGCCGTCATTCACAACCTGTGGTGGGCCGCCCGCGAGTGGAACGAGATCGGCAATGGCCTGCATCATCCTGTTGGTCAACTCCGCGGCCCTGGCACCTTTTGTGCCGGCGGCAAGCCCATCTGACGACACCGGCGGGCCAAACGCCACGCGCACCGGACCCCGCTTGAATTGGCTACCCCAGATGGCCGCGGGCACAATGGTGACACCTTCATCCATGCCCATGGAACCCGCACCCGGAAATGCCGCCCGCAGCGTGCCGTCAGTGGACCGCGTGCCCTCGGGGAACATCAGCACCGACTCGCCGCGCACGAGCAGGTCGCGTGAGATGCGCACGGCAGTTCGGTCCATGCCGCCGCGGTCAACGGGATAGGCCCCCAGCGACGAGATGATCCAAGCGGAGACGCGACTGTCGAACAGTTCCTTCTTGCCCATGTAGAACGACCTACGTGGACGGCTGGCCCAGCCCAGCATGGGCGGATCGAAGTTGCTCAGATGGTTGCACACGACCAGTACGGCACCGGTACGCGGTACGTGTTCCTTGCCCTGCACTCGCATTCGGAACCACAGCCGGTACACCACCGACATCAGTTCGGCGCAGATCCACCAGAACCACATGCGGTGCTGTACCTGGTCGGCAGGGCTTTCGGTGTGCTCCCCCTCACTCACGACCGGGGCTCCTCTGCCATGCCTGCAATTCGGCGTACGACCTCGTGAATGCCCATGCCCGTTGTATCGAGAATGATGGCGCCATCGGCAACAACCAGCGGACTCGCCGCACGTGAGGAGTCGGCGTGATCGCGTCGCTCAACGTCGTCGCGGATAACCCGCAGGTCAACCTTCTCGCCGCGCGCCACGAGCTCCGCGTGGCGGCGGCGTGCGCGCTCGTCAACCGACGCGGTGAGGAACACCTTTACCGCGGCATCCGGGCACACCACGCTGCCGATATCGCGGCCATCGGATACCCAGTCGCCAATGGCCATGATGTCGCGCTGGCGATCGACCATCTCTGCGCGTACCCCGGGGTGCGCAGCCACCTGGGACACCGCGCCGGTCACGTCGGCCTCGCGGATGGCCATGGTCACATCGTCACCTGCGATGTACACGCGAAGGCCTGAGGTGCCGTGGTCGAGGCGCACGGGATTGGCACGGGCAAGGTCAGCCAGCACTGCGTCGTCATCAAGGTCAACGCCGGATCGCAGCGCGAGCAGTGTGAGTGCGCGGTACATGGCACCGGTATCCACATAGCCCACGCCAAGCGCATCGGCCACGGCGCGGGCAACAGTGCTCTTGCCCGCTCCGGCCGGGCCGTCGATTGCCACGATCATGCGATCTGCGCCCCGATTGACACCATGTCGTCCGCAAACCCCGGGTACGACACTGCAGATGCCTCAAAGCCGTGCACCGTGACGCCACCCTCGCTGGCCATCCCGGCAATCGCACCCAGCATGGCCAGGCGGTGGTCGCCGTCGCTTTGCACCTCACCACCTGAAATTGACTGTCCGCCGGTTACCACAAAGCCGTCGTCGCGCTCATCGGCAGATGCCCCAACCGCACGCAGCAGGCCCACCACGGTTGCGACGCGGTCGCTCTCCTTCACGCGCAGCTCGTGCGCCCCGCTCACCGTTGTGACGCCTGCCGCCAGCGCACCAAGCAGACCCACCAGGGGAAGCTCATCAACCATCGATGGCACCTCGGCCGCCGTCACGTCGGTGGCCTGCAGCAGGCTGGTACGTCGCACAACGATGTCGCCGCAGGGCTCGCCGGCGACGTCAGGGCCGGGCTCCACACGCACGTCGGCACCCATGCGTGCAAGCACGCTGAGCAGGCCGGTGCGGCCAGGGTTGAGATTGACACCGGTCACACGCACTTCCGGATCGCCGCGCAGTACACCCGCCACGATGGCGAAGGCGGCCGACGAGAAGTCGCCGGGCACGCGGATGTCGGGCAGTGACAACGAGTCAACGGGACCCAGAACGCCCACCATGCCGTCGCGCTCCAGCAGTTCAACGCCCGCCGCACGCAGCATGCGCTCAGTGTGATCCCGTGACGGCACCGGCTCGCGCACCCAGGTCTCGCCCTCGGCATTCAGCCCTGCCAGCAGCACGCAGCTCTTCACCTGTGCGCTCGCCACCGGTAGGTCGTGCACCACCCCGTGCAACGGGCGGCCGGTGCGCACCGCAAGCGGCGGCGTGCCGTCGTCGGTGGGCTCGATCACCGCGCCCATTGCGTGCAACGGGTCAACGATCCGGCGCATGGGACGACCACACAGCGACGCGTCGCCGTCAAGAATGGTTACGTCACCCGACTGCCCCACAAGGATTCCAGCCACCAGGCGCATGAGGGTGCCGGCGTTCATGCAGTCGATGACCGGTGGCGGGGTGAGCCCCCGCACGCCGCGCCCGGTGATGACCACGCGATCGTCGGACACGTCGCCCTGCACCTCTGCCCCAAGTGCGCGAACCGCCTGCAGGGTTGCATGGGTGTCTTCGGAGTCGAGCGGGTTCTCGACGGTCACCGCGCGGTCCGAAATGGCACCGAGCAGAAATGCCCGATGCGTGAGGGACTTGTCCGGGGGAACCGCCACGGAACCCGAGAGGGCGGCCGCCGGCCGGAAGTTCAGGGTGGTCATCTGCCGTAATCCTAGAGGTCCGGCAACAGCGCTACCCTCGGCCGCCTGTGAGTGCCATGCCCAATCTGCCAGTTGACGTCGTCGCCGACCTGGCATACATGCTCGCCCGGGCCGAGCGGAGCGGCACGATCAGCGGCGACGATGCCACCACCGCAGACCGATTGCTTGAGTCGCTGCGCGGCGACTGGCGCGATCTGGAGGGCGAGGCGCGCCAGTCGCTTGGTCGCATCGCCGCCCCCCTTCGCGCACGACGCGATGGCATGGGCGGGCGTATGCCGCCACGCGATGGCGGCGATCCGCGCCCGCTCCGCGACATCCTCGACATCCTTGGCGTGCCGTCGCTTCGTCCCGGGCAGGACCGCCCCATCCTCGCCGCGATGGCCGGTGCCGACAGCCTGGTGGTAATGCCCACCGGGTCTGGCAAGTCGCTGTGCTTTCAGGCTCCTGCCTTCTGTGGCGGTGGCCTCACCGTGGTGGTGAGCCCCCTCATCGCCCTCATCAGCGACCAGCACTCCCGCCTTGCTGCAGCCGGACTGCCCGTGGCCATGGTCACCAGCACCCAGTCGCCGGCAGAAACGCGTGCGGCCATCGACATGATCCGGCGGCGCGAGGCGCGACTGGTGCTGTGCGCGCCCGAGCGTTTTGTGCATGAGGCCTTCACTCAGGCCCTGCAGGCAAACCCCCTTGATGTGCTGGCGATTGATGAGGCCCACTGCGTGAGTGAGTGGGGGCACGACTTCCGCCCCGACTACCTGCGTCTGGCCGAGCTTCGCCAAGTGCTGAACCCACGATGCGTGATGGCGCTCACGGCCACTGCAACCCCCGAGGTGTCGGCCGAGATCACCTCGCGGCTGGGTCTCCGCGACCCGGTGACCGTGCGCACCGGGTTTGACCGCACCAACCTGAGCCTCGACGTCATCCCGCTTGAGGGCAAGGGTGCGGTGGCGCGCAAGTGGGCAGTGCTCATGGCCGGGCTCGAGGTGCAGGGCGGCACGCCGGCCATCGTGTACTGCGGCACCCGGAAGGCCACCGACGAGGTTGCCGAGGGGCTGCGGGCGCGCGGGCTGAATGCCGTTGGCTACCACGCGGGCATGGCCGGGCTTGCACGGCAGCAGGCGCAGGACGCCTTTATGTCGGGCCGGGCCGATGTCATCGCCGCCACCAACGCATTTGGCATGGGTATCGATCGATCCGACGTACGCGGCGTGTGGCACTGGTCAATCCCCACATCACTCGAGGGCTACTACCAAGAGGCCGGTCGCGCAGGGCGCGATGGCCTTCCGGGCAGGGCCGTGCTGCTGGCCATGCGTGCCGACCTCGGACGGCTCATCCGCTTTGCGCAGCAGGATCGCGGGCCCGGCGACTCCCGCATCGCCCGCGACCGCGCATGGACCGCCTACCGTGCCATCAACGGGTACATCGAGTCGCCCACATGCAGGCGGCGGGTCATCCTCGACCACTTCGGCGATACCTCCGCAGGCGCCGCCGAGGGCCGGTGCTGCGACGTGTGCGATCCGCTGCCGGCTAATGCCATTCCCGCCTCCGTGCCGGGTATCCGCAAGGCCCCGTCGGTGAATGAGCCCGACATGGACGGGGACGACTCCGCCATGTTTGAGCAACTGCGTAGGTGGCGGCGCGACCGGGCCGACGGCAAGCCCGCATACACCGTGTGCACCGATGCCGCCCTCAGGTCGATCGCCGTGCGCCGCCCGCGTAACGAGGACCAGTTGCTCGAGGTGAAGGGCGTGGGCCCCGCATTTGTGGAGCGCCACGCGGAGAGTCTGTTTGACGTGCTGATGGATGCCGCGTGACGGCCTTCACGGTGCAGGGCGACGGAGTGACGCTGCATGGCGATGACGACGGCGAGGGTGCGCCCATCCTGCTGCTGCACGGCCTGTCGGCCACCCGGCGTTACGTGCTGCATGGATCCACGGCGCTGGTGCGCGACGGCTGGCGGCTGATCGCCTACGACTCGCGCGGCCATGGTGAGTCGGATGCCGCGCCATCGCCCGATGCATACGACTACGCCACGATGGTGCAGGACGCCGTGCGGGTGATGGACGACCGCGACGTACCGCGTGCCGCAGTGGTGGGAATGTCGATGGGCGCGGCCGTGGGCGCCGCACTTGCGCTTACACACCCCGAACGCGTGCGGGCGCTCATTGCCATCACGCCCGCCCACCTCGGCACCCCCACGCTCGATCCCGATAAGTGGAACCGCCTTGCAGATGGGCTGCTGCAGGGCGGCGCCGACGGGTTCGTGGATGCCTACGGAGATCCCGGAGTCGACCCAAAGAGCCTCGAACTCATCCGCACGGTCATGCGCCAGCGACTCAACCGCCACGCGCATCCGGCCGCCGTGGCCGACTGCCTCAGGTGCACCCCCGCTGGCGCTGCCTTTCACGGCGAGGACGCCCTGCGCCAGATCACCTGCCCCACGCTGGTCATGGGCAGCCGCGACCGGCTCGACCCCGAGCACCCCATACGCATCGCCGAGCGCTGGGTCGAGATCATCCCGGGCGCGGAGTTCCTTGTCGAAGATGATGGCGAGAGCCCGCTGGCCTGGCGAGGCGGATCGCTCAGCCGCGAGATCGCGGCCTTCCTGGCGGGGTGACTTGTTTATTCAGGGCCGACGCTGGGCGCGCCCCCGCCCGGGTGCCGCACCACGCCATGCGCTGAACGAGGCCACGCTGCCCGTGCCGGGACGCCTGAGCCACGGCCAGGGGTGCACCTGCACGGGGGCGATTACCGCGGCCCGCGTTCGCCACCCGGGCACTGGCGTGTAGGTGGCCGCCAGCCGACTTCCGGCGAGCACGGCCACCGGGTCGCCGCGGTGCACCTGCACCGGCCTGCGCATCGAGAGGTCGGCGAGGCACTCGGCGATGAACACCAGCCGGCTGGCGCTCGGTCGCAAACTCGTGAGATACCCCTGGTCGAACACGAACACCGCAGGCAGGTCCGGGTTCGCGGCGAGCGCCGGGTCGTCGTCACCCATCGACTCCGCGGTTATCCAGACCCCCTCCGGATGCCCACTGCCCTCGGGCGCCAGCGGCCCCGCCGTGGAATCCGGATCGGGGTCGCGCCTCAGTAGGGGCGACGGCTCGACCGGCGGTGGGACATCGTCAGGTGGCCACGCGGCGATGGGGCACGCGCGGGCCAGTTCACACGAGTCGCACACACCCGGCGCCCGGCGCTCAACCTGCCCCTTTGCGAACCCGTAGCGCCGCCCGGTGGCCGTGCCGGTCGTCCACTGCCACCCCAGCGCATTGGCCGCGCGTGATCCGTCGAGCAACCGTCGGCGCATCCACAGCTCGCCGTCCTGCCATCGCAGGCCGTGCCGCACAGCCCACTGCGACGCCAGCCACATGCGCGACTGGTTCACCATCCAGCCATCGCGCTCCAGCTCGCCCACCACCAGGTCGAGGCAGGCCATTCGGGGGTCGAGGGCCCGGGCAGGGTCCGACCCCTTCGACGGGGGCGGACCGGCCCTGAGCGGCCTGCCGATCGCCTGCCTTAGCCGTGCGTACACGTGGCGTGCGTACTCCTGCCACATCAGCTCATCGCGGAAGCGATCGACGTCGCGGGCCGGGCCGCCATCCACATGGGCCCATGCCCGGGGCAGGGTGATGAGTCCGTGGCGAATCCACGGCGAGAGGCCCGACGCGCCGCGCGCGGACACCGGCCACACCTCGCTGCGCCGGGACGCGTACCCACGCACCGCGAAGGTGTCGAGCGCGGCGTCGGCCGCGGTCTGGCCACCGCGGAAGCGCTTCGAGGGCGCAACCGCGCCCATGAAGAGGCCGCTCAGGTGCGCGCCCACCCACTGGGCCTCGGCCCCCGGTTCGGGCAGCGGCAGGCCGCTCACGGCACGGGCAGCGCGCGCTCGAACACGATGCGGTCCTCACCCGGCCCGAGGAATCCCTCGACCAGCGGCCCATCGAAGCCCAGCGCCCGGTGGAACGCGATGGATCCCTCCCGCTGCGGAGCGGCCAGCGCCCGTATGCGCGTGCAGCCGCTGCCCATCGCCCGTCGGCCGAACTCGCGATAGAGCGCAGCCCCCACTCCCTGACCTCGCAGCGCCGGGTCAACCGCGTGCAGGTGCACATAGGCCAAATCGGGCTCGGAGAGGCTCACCATGCCGAGCAGAAAGCCGGCGGGCGATCCGTCGGCACGGGCGATCCACACACCACCCGGCCCCAGCTGGTCGAAGAACAGCCGGTGCAGCGTGAGCCCGACCGGATGCCCGAACCATGCCTCCGCGACCGCCCGGGCAGCGACGAAGTCGTCACCGTTGAGCGGCCGCGGAGGCAGCAGGTCCGTATCAGCCGAGACGTGCCACCCCGATGGGGCACGGAACGCCCGTGCCACCCAGGCCGCAGTACCCGGTGGGGTTCTTGGCCAGGTACTGCTGGTGGTACGCCTCGGCGTAGTAGAACGGACCGCCAATGGCGATCTCCGTGGTGATACCCCCCATACCCAGCGCGTCGAGCGCCTCCTGGAACATGTCGCGCGACGCCTCGGCCTTCACCTTCTGCGCCTCGTCAACGCAGTAGATGGCAGACCGGTACTGGGTGCCAACGTCATTGCCCTGCGCCATGCCCTGCGTGGGGTCGTGCCCCTCCCAGAACGTGCGTAGCATCTCGCCATATGAGTTCTCGGCGGGGTCGTACACCGCCAGCACCACCTCGGTGTGGCCCGTGCGACCGCTGCACACCTCTTCGTATGTGGGGTGCGGCGTGTAGCCGCCTGCGTAGCCGACCGCGGTGGTCCACACGCCCGCGTGCTGCCAGTACACGCGCTCCGCGCCCCAGAAGCAGCCCATTCCCACCACGATGGTCTCGAAGCCGTCGGGAAATGGCGAGATGAGCGCGTTGCCAAGCACCTCGTGCGCGACGGGGACGCGTATTGACTCGGCGTGGCCGGGCAGAGCGTCCTGCTCGGGTACCAAATCCATCTTGGAGGAGTTCCAGAACGGCATGTGGCTCCTTTCGCTGCCCCGGGAGGGGCGGTCGTCAGGGTCGGGCGATCACACGGTAGCCGCGCTCGCCCACAAGAGCAGCCGCCTTCCGTGCCGACTCCTCGCCATCCACCACGATGGTGAGTGTGCCCGCGGGCTGGCCGGCAACCGCCGGCACCAGGTCGAGGTCTTCGATGTTGATGTGTGCGTGCCCGAGCGCTGTGGCGATCTCCGACAGCACGCCGGGTCGATTGGGTACCTCCACCACCACCCGGGTGCTCTTGCCACCGGCGGAATCATCCACCGCCATCAGGCGCTCGCGGCCCTCGGCGGCACTGGCGAAGAAGGTCTGAAGCCATTCGCGGTCTTCGCCCCGTAGGGCCTCCTCAACCTCAAGCAATTCGGTGCGGTGATTTCGCACCTCGGCCAGTACGGCGTCGCGGTTGGCGAGAAGGATGTCTGTCCAGAGCGCCGGGTTGGCGCCGGCCACCCGGGTGAGGTCGCGGAATGACGGACCTGCTGAGCGCAGCGCTTCACGCCCCTGGGGCGCAGTGTCGGCGGCCTGGCGGATGAGCGCCGACGCGATGACGTGCGGAAGGTGCGACACCAGCGCCATGAGGTGGTCGTGCACCTCGGCATCCACGGCCACGGGCGTTGCGCCCACCGACGACACCATGCCGTGCACACGCTGCAGCAGGTCGGGGCGGGTTTCTTCGGTGGGAGTGAGAAACCACGTGGCGCCGTCAAAGAGGCCCTCACGGGCGTGACCGACGCCTGTCCGCTCGCCTCCAGCCACCGGATGGCCGCCGCAGAAACGCGCCCGCTCCTCGGGCGTGAGTGCCGCGAGCACCTGACTCTTGGCTGACCCCACATCGGTCACCACCGCGTCGGAATCAGCCACGGCCAGCACGCGGCGCACGACCTCCGTGATGTCCCCCACCGGAGCACACACCACGATGATCGATGCGCCCGTGACGGCCTCGGTCAGGTCATCGCCACCGGCTGAAATGGCACCACACTCGGTGGCACGGGCGATAACCCCGTCGCCGGGGTCAACACCGCGCACATCCGTTACGCCAGCACGGCCCATGAGGGCGAGCCCGAGGGACCCCCCGATGAGGCCGACGCCGACGAGGGCGACCGGGCCCGGAAGCCCGGTCGTCGCCATCAGACCGCGGCGGGGACGGGCTCGCCGCCCGCCATCACCAGGCCCATGAGGTCAACCACGCGCTTCACATCGGCAACCCATGCCGTGAATACCTCGGCGCGGATCTGCTGCGGGCCGTCGCACAGGGCGTGCTCGGGCTCGGGGTGCACCTCGACGATCAGTCCATCGGCACCCGCTGCAACTGCTGCGCGGGCCATGGGCAGGATGAAGTCGCGGCGGCCCATCGCGTGGGACGGGTCGACGATCACGGG
>SYFI01000064.1 GCA_005800465.1 Actinomycetota bacterium
CGCACATCCACGCCGCCGACAGTGCCCCGCGGAAGGATGATGGCGGTGCAACCGGTGCCTGCATCGGCATCGGTCCAGTGCCCCACGCGGATTCCCGGAACATCTGTGAGCATCAATCCCCTTCCATCAGCGGCTGGCACTTTGGACACCAGTAGGTACCCCGCTGCGCCACCACGCCCTTCTCGATCGTCGTCTGGCATCGGGGGCATTGCTCCCCGCGGCGACGGTGGACGCGGAAGAGATCCTGCATGCCCCCGCGCTCCCCGTTGACGTCACGGTAGCGATCGAACGACGCGCCCCCTGCCGTGATGCCCATTCGCAAGCGGTCCCGGATCGCCCGGTGCAGTGATGTCACCCGGGGGGCGGTGAGATTCCCTCCGGGCTCGGCGGGATTGACGCGGGCCATAAACAGCGCCTCATCGGCATAGATGTTTCCCACACCCGCGACAATCCGCTGATCAAGGATGAGCGCCTTGGCGCATGCGGTGCGTCCCCGCAGACGGTCCCCCAGCCCGCGTGCAGTAAATGCCGCCGACATGGCATCCGGCCCGGTGCGCCCGGCCCAGATGCGCTCCCTACCCACGCGTGGCAGAAACCACGCAGTGCCAAAGCGCCGCGAATCGGCGAACGTCACGGAGCCGCCGCCCTCGATGCCGATCACGGCGCGTGTGTAGGGCAGCGGCGGGTCCGGTACATCGTCGCTCCACAACAACTGCCCGGTCATCCTCAGGTGCAGGGTGAGCGCCTCGTCCCCATCGAGCTCGATAAACAAGTACTTCCCCACGCGATCAATGCGCTCGACACGCCGCCCCTCCAGGCGCCCGGCGAAGGTATTTGGTTCCCACGGGTCGACAAGTCGAGGATCGCTGACGCGCGCGCCGCGGATCGTGCGCCCCACAATGCGCTCTGCCAACTGGCGCCGGATCGTCTCGACCTCGGGCAGTTCGGGCATCAGGCGCTCGTAATCACCCAGGCATCGCCCAGCAACTCCTCCGCCCGGCCGGCGAGCCAGTCGTCGGATGCGTGCACGATCGCGAGCGTCTGCCCTGCCTCAACAGATTCGCCCGGCCCCACCAGCATCTGCACACCAACAGCGTGATCGAGCACCTGATCAGGATCCAACCGGCCGCCCCCCAGCCAGCGGACAGCCGTCCCGATGCCCGCTGCGTCCACGTGATCCACAGATCCCGCGTGCGGCGCCACTACCTCGCGCTTCAGCAGACAGGTAAGGATCAAATCGGGCTCAGAGAGTGCCGCCGGATCGCCCCCTTGGGCCTCCACCCAGCGTTCGGCTGTGGCGAGCGCCCGTCCATCTGCGATGGTAGCGCGGGCAGCGTCCGCTCCCCCGGCATCCAGCACGCCCGACTCTTCGGCGGCCCTACCGGCAAGCGCCGCCACCCGGTCCACGAGGTGCGGATCGCCCTCGCCGAGCAGCACGCTGGCACCAGCGACGATCTCAAGGCCCGGGCCGGCGACCCCAGCCAGCGGCACCGCGCGGAGCGTCGCCTCTGCGTGCACGCGGCGGTGCCAATCTGCCCCCAGCCGGGTGATGAGCGCGGCGGCTACGGCAGCGTGCTCGATATCGGCCAGCAGTCCACCCGACCCGCCCGGCGCCTCAACGACAACCGTCGTGGATCCACCGCTGACGGCCCGAACAGCTGCCGATACGGCAACCAGGGTGTCCCCCTCCGCCGTTGCCGTGGACTCGCGAAGATCCGCAAGGCGACGTTCCCCGGGAACAAGCCTGTCGCCGGGCTCGGCGATGACGATCCCGAAGTTGCGCGCTTGCAGGACATATTCCTCAAGAGTGACGTCCACACGCATGCCTGGGATGGCCTCGAGTGCATCAAGGATGCCGCCGGTGAACGAGAGCCCTCGGGCGCCCGTTGATGCCACGATCACCCCAAGCGCAGCCGCCACGGCAGACGCGGCGAAGATAAGCGCGCTATCCCCCACCCCACCGGTTGAGCGGATGTCGGTCGTGGGCCCCAACGACGCCAGTTCCAGGCGATCACCCCCAGCCAGAAGCCCTTCCGCAAGGGCTTTTTCGACCTCATAGGATGCCCCGCGAATGCCGGCTGTGGCGCACCACGCCGCCATCTGCGCATCAGACGCGGCGCCGGTCGTCCAGGCGCCCACGAGCGCAGTGATGTCAGCGGGGTCAATGACCTCGCCACGTCGTGTGCGCTCAAGCACCTCAAGCGTCGGTCGCGGAACTTCCAAGATGGGACACGGTAGCAAGGGGTGGTATCTTCACTCCGTGCGTCGAACAGCCCTCATGGCTGCGTCTCTCTCGATTGCAGTTCTTGGTCTGCCCGCAGGGGCATGGGCTCAGAACAGCACAGGGACCGCTCCAACTACCACTGACACCACTACTGGTGCCACCACCACCAGTGCGACTACCCCCACGGTGCCGCCGGTTACCGGTCCGCCCGCGCTCAGCGTGCTGCGACTGCGAAAGACCATCGTCGCCGAGCAGGGCCACGCCCGATTCATGCTCGGCGTCAAGTCGAAGACCGTGGCCACGGTGACCGCCACCATCAAGGACGCGAAGACCAAGACGGTCGTGCGCACCCTCACCAGCTCCCAGGATCACATTCAGGGACAGGTGTGGTTCCTCGTACAGGCGGTCAACGATCAGGGATATCAGTTGCCGGCCGGCGACTACACGGTGTCGATCGTTGCCAAGAATTCCCAGGGGACGTCCAAGCCGCTCACCGGCAAGTTCCTGCTCAGCCTCATCCCCCCGCGCGGCCGCCTTGACGGCTACACCGTGCCGAATCTCCCCGCCATCGCCCGCCAGCTCAAGATCGCTCCCGGTGGCCAGCTTGTGACTGCGGTGGGCGTTGGGGGCGCGCTCGTCACTGCGGGCCTGCGCCGCGGCGACGTCATCACCAAGATCAACAACCTTGATGTGAGTACCCCCGGCCAGTGGCAAGCCGCAATCAAGACCTTGCCGGCCGACGCTCCGATGCCGATTGAGTACCGGCGCGGCGCAACCGTCGTATCGGCAGTGCTGCAGGTGCCACCCGACTGGACCCCGGCACCCGACTATGCGGCAACGTTCAAGGTGCTTGTCAAGCGAAATCCGCAGCTCGGTTACATGCTGGCCAACGCCCGCAACCGCATTGACGTCGGTAAGCCAGACGACGCCCAGAAGCAGTTGGACGCCTGGTCTCCCGCCATGAAGAAGACCGGCATCGGTCAGATGCTTCAGGGCGAGATCCTCACTGCGAAGAACGATCTGAAGGGTGCCCTCGCGGCATACCTCAAGGCCACCACCGCCGACCCCACGCTCGCACCGGCTCTGCTCGGCGAGGGCCTGATGCTCTCGCGCCTTGACCGCACCGCTGAGGCCGTGCCGGTGTTCCAGGCAGCCGTGGCGCAGGACTCCGGTGACGCCGTGGGCCAGGCATTCCTTGCCTACGCGCTCGTCGCCACAAACCAGAACGACGCTGCCATCGCCGCCGCTACCACAGCCTCGACGCTCGACACCAAGTACGACGATGGCCCGATTGCTCTCGGACTGGCCCAGATCGCCATGGGGCAGAAGGCGCAGGGCGTCGCGAGCCTCAAGAGGGGGCTGCTGCTGATGTCGGATCAGGCCCGGGCCGATCAGCTCATCGCGGAGAACCTCGAGCCCAACGCGTAGGGCCGTTGAGCATTTCAGCAGCACCCACAAATCATCGAAGGGGACCCCTGGGAGTTATTCACTCTCATCCGGCTCACCACCGTCGCTACAGCCGTCGTCATGGCCGGATCAGTGACCGCATCCGGGGCGCCTGCGCCCGTCGTTACGATCTCCTGCTCTGCGAACAGCATCACGGTCACCCCGAGTCAGGTGAAATACGGCCGTTACTCGGTTGTTTACGTCAACCGCAGTGCCCTGACAACGCGATTTTATTTCGAGGGCACGCGGGGGTCCGGTCTCATGAAACCCGGTCAGCGCGTGGTCCGCTCAATGACCTTCGACCGGTACACGAAGCCGCTCGGCAACTCGATTGACCACAGCGCCACTCCCATGGCCACATGCGAACACGGACGCAGCGCGCCTGAGCTCGGCCCGGGCGGCTACGAGTGGAACACAGTGGCCGGGCAGTCGCTCGTGGTGTGCGCCGTAACGCCCTGCAAGCCAAACACATACGCGCTGAAGGAGCGCGCTGACAGCGCCCTCCTGAGAGTGCTTGCCGGCTAGAGCTCGCCGGTCGGCTCGGCCCGCTCCTCGTCCTCCCACCGGCTGCGTCCACGCGGGCGGTTGCCCATGTTGATCCAGACGACAATCGAGACGATGCCGATGATGAGGCCGACCCAGAACTGCCATGCAGTAATCGGGTTGATGGAGAAGATGCCAAACAGCAGCAGCACGGCGATGACCGCCACCAGTGCGACGGGCCGCTGACGCGGTGGGGCGAGTTGCACCACCCACGGGGCAATGAGCGAGATGAAGAGGAGCAGGATCGAACTCATGTCTCCAACCGGATTAGGGAGCGCCGGGACACTCTAAGGCCGCGGCGGCATGTGTGGAAGCGTAGCGCAGGTGCCGGAACTCCTCTGCAACGCTCCGTTCATCGATACCCTCCCCACGTGCGCGCAGTTGGAATCCACCTGATGCCCGACATGACCCGGGTCGATCCCCCTGGGCGGTCCGCGGTGGCCG
>SYFI01000065.1 GCA_005800465.1 Actinomycetota bacterium
CGAGAGGCGGCTTGGCACTCATGCGGCAGCCCCCGCGTTGTCTCCCAGCCACGCGTGAAGATCCCTCCGCCGGATCAACACCCGCCCGCCGTCCTTCACCTTCGGGAGCCGCTTCGCGCAGGTCAGCTCGTAGATCCGCTGGGGCGTTGTGCGGAGATATGCCGCCGCCTCCTTCACGGTCAGATAGGGGCTGGCGTCGGGCTGGCCGGCCGGGGCAAGGCCGCGGCGCTCGATCTCGTCGGCCAACTTGCTGATGATCAGATCCATGTCCTGTCCTTCGAATGTCATCGTCACTTCCACACTTCGAACATAGCGCCGATTTCCCGGGCCGTTCCAAGCATTTCCCTGCTCTGAGCAGGCCTTTTATGGCCGCTCCAAGAGCCGGACGACGACATCAGCGGAGCACGGACGAGCGGGGCCGCATGGCCCCCCTCGCATGGCCCCCCTCTCGGGAAACCTCATGCCCTCGGCAAGATTCGAACTTGCGACACCAGGATTAGGAATCCTGTGCTCTATCCCCTGAGCTACGAGGGCGATGTACCTGCATATGATGGGATTTCTGCGGGAGACTGGAGGGGCCTTAGCCGCTCCTACATTGTCTCCTACATTGTCCCGACGCGCGAGTTGCACCTGCTGAGGCGCCGCCGCACGCTTCGCAGCGTAGCGGCGACGCCTCGGCAGACTGCCCATCAGGGCCGCCAGCCACGCTCCTCGGCGCGCCGGACATGGTGGCCGCCACGGGCTGACGCCCTCGGCGGGGCGGATGGCGAAGACGCGTCCAGGTAGAGCATGAGGGCCATGCACACTGCGTCGTGCCGTGTGCGTCCGTGCGCCACAGGGCCATCTATGCCGACGAGGCCGTCGTACTCCACGACGCGCGCCTTCCACTCGGTCGCGTACTGCTCAGCGTCTGCTTGCCGGGCCGCGAGGACTGTCGCCTCCCACGCTTCTCCGCCAGCACCGACTGACGCACTCACGAGCCAAGTGCCAGCCGTCGGGTCAATGACCGCGACCAGGGGCTGCCGGTGGTGCAGACGAGGCGGTCGCACGGAGTGCGGCCCGCAAGAGTCGGCACGCTGGTGCTGGCTGCGACGGGGGTCACGTTGACCGATGTGCTGGTCGGCCCGGCGCCGCGCGAATGGATGGCCCGCAGGCGTACCGCGTACGTGGTGCCGTTGGTGAGACCACTGATGAGCACTGGACTCCCGGTGGTGGCTGGCGAAACCACTGTCCATGCCCCCTCATTGAGTGAGTACTCGTAGCCGGTGATGGGCTGACCATTCGCAGCGCCCGCCGTGAATGCGATGCTCGCAACGGCGTCACCTGCAGTTGCCACCAGTGAGGTGGGCGCCGACGGCGGCGTGGGGGCATCCACAAACGGCGACGCGATGTAGATGACTCCTGACGACAGGCTGCCCGGGGGAGCGGGACTGCATGCCTCAGAGGTCGGGTCGCAACCTCGATCGCCCCCGGTGTCGGGCCGGCCCCAGGTGACGACCGAGCCATCATCCCGCAGGGCGGCACCTGCGCTGTCGTTGGAGAACACCTGCGCAACCCCGGTACGTGCGCCGCCCACCGGGGTCAACGAGCTACCGCAGAAGTCGCTGCCGCCCCAGGTCACCACCGAGCCATTCTGCTTCGCAGCAACGAAGGCATCCTGCGTCCACATGATCTGAGTGACCCCCCCGGGTGCGCCGCGTAGCCAGACCCAGGGCGGGCGGGTGCACCCAGGGGACTATGGGAGCAACTGGTACGCGCTCGATGCCACGAGAAAGGCACCGATCGCCGTTCCGCCGACTGCGATCGCGCGGTCCGTGTGAGATTCGATCCACGCCCGCATTGCCGTGGCCACATGCTGTGCGCGCTCTGGACGCACTGCGGCACCCACCTCCAGCACGATGTAACTGGAGCTGGCCACAAGCACGAACATGACGAGCGCCAGCACGCTCGACGCCGATCCCACCTGTACCTCGAGCACGGTCGTGACGCCGGCAGCGATGAGGCCCCACGGCTGAGTGATGGGCGCGAGGGCCGCGGCAAACCAGAGCGACATGTCGTCGATCCCCTGCTGCCACTTCGGTGGCGCCTTGGGCCTCTTCGGCCGCGCCATGGTGCGCCATTTTCGGAGGCCAATGATCAGCAGCAGCACGCCGATAAGCAGCTTGGCCATCAAGGCCACCCATGCGGGCGCTGAACCATGCTCTGGCGGCGTGTTGCCCGTGGCCACGATGGTGAGCACCACGATGGCCGAGAGCGACACCAGCCAGCCGACAAGAAATGCAGCGGCCTTCTGAACGCCCCGCTTGGAGGTGAGCAGCAGGGTGAATGGCACCAGCGGAAGGGGGTCGAGTGCGATGGCCACAGCAATGATGATGAGCGTGATGATGTCCATGGGTGGCCATCAAGGCTAGGCGACGCCCGGACCCCGTGGTGGTGCCGTGCGCTCCCTGCGTGCGCTCGCCGCATCCACACGCCTGACGGATCACGAGGAGCGACCACGGGAGCACGGGGATCTCGCCCCGCGACTCGAGCGCATCGGTGGCGAGAAGGCGTCTCATACGGCCCCGGCACGTGGGTCTCGCCAAGGTACCCCAGCACAACACTCGTGGTCGTGACAGAACATTCGCGGTTCCGTCAGTCAATCGGCTCACAATTCGTTCTTGCCTCGTTGAGAGCCTTTCCGGGTCATCGCCGCCCCATGGCGACCCCACGGAGGAGCCCCACATACCCATCGCCCGCACACCCCGCCGTGCACTCGTTGCCATTGCCAGCGCAGGCGCCCTCATCGCCGCAGGATCCACTCTGGGTGTGCAGGGGCCGCTGCACACCAGCGGTGGCCAGATCGTTGATCAAGCGAACCGCGAGGTGGTTCTGCAGGGGGTCAACTGGTTTGGCTTTGAAACCGCCAACCATGCGCCCCACGGCCTGTGGACCCGCGACTACCGCGACATGCTCGCCCAGATCAGGGCGCAGGGGTTCAACGTCATCCGCCTCCCGTTCTCGCTTCAGGCGCTGAAGAGCACCACGACGTCGGGCATCGACTACGGCAACGGGCGCAACGCTGCGCTGCAGGGCAAGACCCCACAGCATCTGATGGACGAGATCATCGCCGAGGCCGGACGCCAGGGGCTTGGGGTGATCCTCGACAACCACTCAGGCGCAGATGACAGCTTCATGTCGCCCCTCTGGTACGGCACCGGTGGCTTCACCGAGGACGACTGGGTGAACCAGTGGACCGCGCTGGCCACGCGCTACGCGAACAACCCCACGGTGCTTGGTGCCGATCTCAAGAACGAGCCTCACGGCGAGGCAACCTGGGGAACCGGGCAGGCCAACGACTGGCGACGCGCCGCTGAGCGCGCCGGCAACGCCGTGCTGGCCAAGGCGCCCAACTGGCTGGTGCTGGTGGAGGGCATCGAGGGTCCTGTCGCCGGGGGGCAGACCCTCGACCGCAACTGGTGGGGCGGCAACCTGCAGGGTGTGCGGCAGAACCCCGTGCGGCTGTCGGTGCCAAATCGCGTGGTGTATTCGCCACACGAGTACGGCCCCGGCGTGTTCGCGCAGCCGTGGTTCTCGCAGCCCGACATGGCCACCACGCTTGCCAGCCGCTGGACCATCGGCTTCGGGTACATCCGCGATGCGGGCACCGCGCCCATTCTGGTGGGCGAGTTCGGTGCCAAGAACGTGGGCACCGACACGGTGGAGAGGCGCTGGATCCGTCAGTTCGCCGACTACATGGGCCAAAAGGGAATCAGCTGGACCTTCTGGGCCTGGAACCCCAACTCGGGTGGCACCGGCGGCGTGCTGCAGGACGACGGGCGCACGGTGAACCCCGCGAAGATGGGCCTGCTGTCATCGCTCATCAAGCGCGAGCGCATTGACTACGCGCCGGGCACGGGCACCACGCCTGCCCCGGCGCCGACTCCCACCCCGACGCCAACCCCGACCCCGACGCCCACTCCGACTCCGGGCCCTGCACCGGCGCCCGGCAGCGTCAGCATCCGCGTGCAGGTCGACTCCTCGTGGAGCGGAGGCTGGTGCGGCAAGTTCGTGGTGCAGAACATCGGTGCCACGCCCGCGTCGATCACGCGTATGTCGTTCGGGCTGCCAGCGGGTGCCACGGTCACGAGTACGTGGAATGGCACGGTGTCTGGCACCGGAACATCCCGTGTCATCACCGCGCCGAGATGGGCGACGGCACCGGCCCGCGGCAGCTACAGCGATACCGGCCTGTGCGTGAATGGGGCTCAGGGGCTTACCAATGTGACGGTGGAGTGGGCGGGCGACAGCGCAACAACGCCTGCCCCCGCTCCCACGCCAATGCCGGCACCGGTACCGGTGCCGGCGCCGACTCCAGCACCCGCCCCGACACCTGGGCCCACTCCAGCTCCCACGCCCGGATCGCCCACGCTCACGGCCACGGTGAGTCGCGACTCCACCTGGGCCACGGGGTTCTGCAGGTCGTTCACGGTGACCAACGCCGGCACCGCGGCGAGCAAGTCGTGGCGGCTCACCTTCACGCTTCCGCAGGGCGCCGCCATCACGCAGTCGTGGAGCGGAACCGCGAGCGCGACGACGGGCACCGTCACGGTGACGCCCGCCGACTGGGCCGGGGCCATCGCGCCCGGGGCGAAGTCGACATCGTTCGGATTCTGCGCATCAGGCACCGGGGAGGTGACGGGCGATGCCCTTGGGTCCGTTTCATGACCAAACGCGCGCACTTGCAATGACCGCACTTGGGTGTGTAATCCGTGTGCTCCCCCTCAGATCTAGCAGCCAAGAGGACCACATGAAGCCTTATCTCTGGACCGCCATCGCGCTCGCGACAGTTGTCACTATGCCGGCAATGGCCCAAGGCGTCAACGTGTCGGGAACCGTCAAGAGCGGCAAGGGGATGAAGATCTCCGCCATCGCCCTTGATGGCACCGCGACGACGGCGTCACTCAAGAGCAACGGCGCGTTCAAGTTGAGCGTGCCCTCAAACCGTGCAAAGAACGCCACGCTGCATCTGATCAGCAGCAATGGCGACTACTACGGCCCCATCGTGCTTGCCAGGAGCAAGAGCAAGACCACGGGCTACACGCGCCTGAACAACAAGACCGTGAACCTCAGGACCATCTCCAAGAAGACCGGGTTCGCCATTGTCGGCACCACGCCGGCAGGCGGCACCTACAGCACCAAGGCCGGCACTGTGAAGGTGGCCAAGAAGACCGGCGCGCCCCTGGGGGCCGGCAAGCTCGGCCTGGTGAAGGTGGCGTCATCTGCTGCGGAGCTCTCGCGCAAGGGCGAGATGCAGAGCGGTGGTGGCAACGGGTCCGGGGGCGGAGGCCAGCAGGGCGGAGGCCAGCAGGGCGGAGGCCAGCAGGGCGGAGGCCAGCAGTTCAGCCCCACCGACCCGTGTGGCACCGCGGTTGGTGGTGACTGCGACAAGGACGGCGTGCCCAACGCGTTCGACGTGGACGACAACGGCAACCTCACCATCGACATGACCGACGCCGTCTCGGTGGTGAGCACCGCCAAGCTGCTCACCTACAGTGACGTGCGCCCGAGTATCGGCAACACCATCAACGCCAACGCCGGTGCCACGCCCGAGCAGATCAACGCGTTCCTCGGCAGCACCAACGAGCAGACGTCCACGGGGCTTGCGCTCACCTTCTACTACTCATCGGAGGACCTGATCGGACAGAGCAGTGGAACGCTCACCAGTGTGTGGGCCACCTGTGGCACCGGCGCGCCGTGGTGCGCGCCGGGCACCGGCACTGCCACGGCGTCGGGCTCCAGCGAGTTCCCGCAGATCCTCCCCGACGTCGCCCAGTTCGGGTCGGTGAGCTGGGGCGCCTACACGGGCAGCACCTGCGCCACGCAGGGGCAGCCGTGTCAGCCGACAGCCACCCCGTCGCCGGGCAACGGCTTCCAGTCGTCAAGCCAGCAGGGCGCACCGGCCGGGTCGAGCGTGTGGACCGCGTTCACCAAGCCGAACGCCGCCGACACGCTCGGCACGGTCAACGCCGGCAGCGTGCTCACGCTCAACTACACGGGCAACGGCGTCACGCAGTCACAGAAGCCCATCGCAATCAGCCCGTACTTCGTCACCACGCCGGCCATCAGCAACGTGACCACCAGCGCGACGGACCGGGCGCTCTCATACCCGTACACGGCGAATGAGGGCACCAACAGGAGCAACGGCTTCCAGTTGGGTGCCGACGGCGATCTGGCTCTCACGCTCTGGCGTCCGCAGCGCCTGGCGCTCCCGGGCGAGGCCGGTCAGTTCTACGACGTGGGTGGCCTGCACTACGGAATCACGCTCGACAGCATCAGCACGGCCGCCAACCCCAACGGGGAGCAGCAGCGGGCCAATCAGGAGGTCGGCTGCAGCGTCGCGGCCGGGAGTGGCCTCGGTGGCAACAGCCCGGCGCTTGACGGGTCGTGGAACACCATCACTCCGCTGCAGGACATCACGCTCACCGACCAGGCGCCGAACGCGGCCAACACGGTAATAATTGCCAGCAACATCCTGGCGTGTGCACAGGCAGCCTTCCCCGGCCAGAACCTGGCGGGTGGCTCGGCCAACCTGTCGCTGCTGGCCATCGGTCAGCCGCTGTCAAACGGTGCCAACCGCACCGGCGAGAGTTTCTCGGTGAAGTTCGCCGGGGGCAACAACTAGCAGCATCCACGGAGCCGGCACTCAGGCGGGGGAGTTCCACCGCCTGAGTGCCGGCCACTCGTGTTCGTGGCCGATCACCGACACGGTGGCCGGGTCGAGCACAAAGCGCCTGCCCTCCCGGGGGTCGAGGCCCAGCCGCACCGCGGTGAGCACCCGCAATGTGTGCCCGTGGGCGAAGAGCAGCACGTCACCATCCGCAGCGTCGGCGCGTGCGATCACACGGGCCACACGGGCGGCCACCTGGTCGGCCGACTCTCCACCCGGTACCGCGCCATCCCAGATTGACCATCCCGGGTCCGTCTCGCGGATGGTGGATGTGGTGACGCCCTCGTAGTCGCCGTAGTCCCACTCAAGAAGGTCGGTGTCCACCTCGGCCTGTGCAAAGCCGGCCAGTGCCGCGGTCTCACGCGCCCGTTGAAGCGGACTGGTCAGCACCAGTGCAAATGCATTCGCCGACAGCACCGGCGCCACCGCGGTGGCGCGTTCACGCCCCTCGGGGAGCAGCGGCAGGTCGGTACTGCCGGTGTGGCGCCCGTTCTGGCTCCACTCCGTGGCCCCGTGCCGTACCAGCCAGATCGTTGTCGGCACTGTGACCCGTCAGTCCTTCAGCCGGGCCTTCGCGCGCGAGATGAAGCCCTCCTCGATCTCTTCAAGCGTGCGGCCCTTGGTCTCGGGCACCAGGAACCACACAAACACAAGTC
Organism: Actinomycetota bacterium; assembly: GCA_005800465.1. Classification (GTDB taxonomy): domain Bacteria; phylum Actinomycetota; class Thermoleophilia; order Miltoncostaeales; family Miltoncostaeaceae; genus SYFI01. Next base: position 7,366 of record SYFI01000065.1, read on the forward strand.
CCAGCACGGCCACCGCGGCGTAGATGAAGAACGTGGCCGACTCGCCGATGAGGTCGAGAAGACCCAGGAACGTAAATGAGATGAACAGGTTGCCGAGCCATCCCACCACGGTGGCAATGGATGCCGCCTTGCCACGCACGCCCACCGGAAAGAGCTCCGATGCCATGAGCCACGGGATGGGGCCGAGTGAAATTGCAAAGAAGGCGACAAAGGCCCAGACCGCCACCACCGTCACCAGATCGGCTGCGGTGATCGTTCCGCCGGACGACAGCACTGACGACACCGCAATGGCCGACAGGCTCACCGCCATGCCGGCAAGACCGGTGTAGAGCAGCGGCTTTCGGCCCACGCGGTCAATGAGGGCAAGTGCCCCAAGCGTGGCCAGCACATTGATGACACCCACGCTGACTGTGGCCCAGATGGCGGCCGACCCCGCCCCGAACCCGGCGTCCTTGAAGATGCGTGGTGCGTAGTAGATGACCGTGTTGATACCGGTGAACTGCTGGATGATGAAGAGACCCACGGCCACGATGAGCGCGGGGCGCAGCACCGGCTGCACCAGCGCGCGGAACGACGCCGTCTTCTTCTCGTCAATGCCCCGGCGCATCTCGGCCATCTCCGACTCAAGTTCAGCTGGGTTGACCTTCTCCAGCACCTTGCGCGCATCGGCGTCGCGGCCCTTCAGCATGAACCAGCGCGGACTCTCCGGCAGGCCCCGCATTCCGATGAGCAACACGATGGCCGGTGCAACACCCGTGACGAGCATCCAGCGCCACTGGCCATTACTCGAGAATGCTTCGTCATTGACGTAGGCGGCCAGAATGCCGATGGTGATCATGAGCTGGAAGAACGACACCAGTTGCCCACGGCGGGCCGCGGGCGCAATCTCAGTGATGTACATCGGTGCCGCGACTGCGCTGATGCCGATGGCCACGCCCAGCAGCAGACGTGCAACATCGAGGGCACCCACGCCGGGTGCCACGGCCGATGCCACGGACCCGACGATAAAGACCGCGCCCGATGCGATGAGGCTGCGGCGGCGACCGATGCGGTCGATAATCGCCATCGCCACGAGCGAACCCGCCACCGCACCCAGCAGCACAGACGACACGACGGCGCTCTTGCCGATGTCGCTCAGGTTGAATGCATCGCCGATGTAGTCGAGTGCGCCGGAAATAACACCGGTGTCAAACCCCAAGAGCAGCCCGGCGAGCGCCGCGACCACGGCGATGCGCGTGATCAGGCCCTGGGTGCCGCTATCCCACATGTCATCGTGGGTTTTCGTGCCGCGGCGGCCGCTCATGCGGGAGAAACTACCCCTGAGCGCCGTGCCCGCGCCGTGCTGTGCCCGTCAGGCGGCGGCGCGCAGATACGGATTCCAGGCATCGGGGCGTCTGGGGGCGGCCACGTCGATAAATACATCGGGTCGTGGCGGGCGTGGCGTGAGCCGGGGAAACATGGCGATCTCGTGGCATAGGGCGCTGCCCTTTCGTGCATTGCAGGGGGCGCATGAAGTCACCACGTTGCCCCACGATGAGTCACCGCCCCGACTCTTTGGCACCACATGGTCGATGGTGAGGCGGGTCCGGCTTCCGCAGTACTGGCATTCGTAGCCATCGCGGGCGAACAGCGCGCGCCTGCTCATTCGGCGTGCTTCATACCTCGGTACCTTCACCCGGTATACGAGCCGGATGACATGCGGCGTGGCAAAGTCGCGTCCCACCCCGCGAACAGGGCGCGCCGCGTGCTCGAGTATCTCTGCCTTCTCCTTCAGCAGAAGTACGAGCGCACGTCGGATTGAGCACACGTTGATGGGCTCGTACGACGCGTTAAGGACTAACACGTGCTGTGGGACCACCCCCCTTCGCGAGGGATGCTAGCCATACCGAACGGCGAACCCGCCCGTGAACTACGTCTGGGTTGCAACCCTGTAGGACCCAAGCGCAATGACGTGGGCGATGCCACCCTGCTCGATGGCATCGAGTGCGGCCGCAAGCGGCAGGTCACGTGCACGGCTCCCCTCGGCATCGATGAAGAACACGTAACGCCCAAGGCCGGTCCGTGCCGGACGGCTCTCGAGGCGCGTCAGGTTGACCGCGCGCAGCGAGAACTCTTGGAGAATGGACAGCAGCGCGCCGGGCCGGTCACGAGGGATCGCACACACGATCGACGTTGTGAACGCACCCTCGCCAGCGGCGTCGGCCTCGTCGCGGCCCAGCAGGACGAATCGTGTGTGGTTCTCCGTCGAGTCGGCCACATCCTCGGCCACGACCACGCCGCCATAGATCTCGGCGGCACGAAAGTTGCCGATCGCGGCTTCGGGCTGGTGCGATTTCACCACAGTGCGCACAGCATCAGCGGTGGAGAGCGCCGCCGCCACCTCGGCTCCGGGCAGCATCTCGGTGAGCCACCGGCCGCACTGCGCAGTGGCATGCGGGTGGCTCTGCACACGGGTGATCTCGGCGAGCCCGAGCCCCGGGCGGGCGATGAGGTGATGGCGGATGGGGTGGATGACCTCGCCACGGATCACGATGTCGCCCGAGTGGGTCACCAACTGGTCGAGCGTCTGCGTGACGCCGCCCTCAATGGCGTTCTCGATGGGCACCAGCGCCTGTGCCACCTCGCCTGCTGCCACGGCGTCGAAGCATGCAGTGATGCTTCGCTTCGGCACCTCCCGCGCGGCGGCCTCAGCGCCCACGAGGGCGATGAGGGCCTCCTCGCAGAAGGTGCCCGGCGGACCGAGATAGGCGATGCCTCCGCTCATGCGGTCATGACCGGAGGAACTAGAAGACGATCTTGACGGGGTATTCGGCCCGGTTGTTGTCGGTGCGTGTCTCGTTGGGCACCGGCACCACCTCGACCTTGAGCACCGAGGCATCCCCGAACGTGGGGCTCTTCGGTCCCGGCAGCGTCACCGACTGCTGCTGACCCGACTCGATCGAGGGAATGGACTTCTCCGCGGTCTGAGCGTCCTTGGCGGATGCCGTGCTTGAGAACGTCACGCGCACCACGACATTGGTCTCGGTGGCGTCACCGGCGTTCTCCACCGTGATCTGCCACTGCAACTTGTCGGATGCCTGGATCTGGGTCTCGGAGTCTGCCGATAGGGCAAGGCCCTCCGGAAGCGCCTGCACCGATGCGATGCCCGTGCCGTGAAGCACGCCCGACGTGGCCGTTGCGTCGGTGCCCGTTAGCGCGCTGCTGCCCGTGCGCTGGAGGCCCGGGATGAGCTGGGCGGCGCCGGTGGGCGATGACTGGTCGGCACGGATGCCGCTCAGGAAGAACTGGCGATCGGGAACCTGCACACCAGTTACGTCGGCGTCGGCAAGCGTGCGCTTGGCGGGGCCCACGAACGAGTCTTGGTAGATGACGTCACTCGCGAGAAACCGCTGCATGGCGCTGGCCAGGGTGGCCGACGAGTACGCGCGGTTCTTTGAATCGACAACCGAAGGCAGCGAATCAGCCAGCGCCTTCAGGCCGGTCACGCGGTACTGCAATGCTGTAACCAGGCTCTGGTTAGGAGCTGAGAGCGAATCGGGCGACTCGAGGCTCTCGGCCTGACCCACCAGGGCCTGGGCCTTGCTGGAGAGGTCGCGCACCTGCATCTGCAGTTCGGCCGATTTCGCGCCGTTCTGGTTTGCGAGGAGCTGCTGTAGGGAGTCACCCTCCTTGGCCGAGGCGGTCACGATCGTTGTGACATCACCCATGTACGACTTGTAGGAGTCCTCCAGCTGGCTGCGGCGGCACCCCTGGATGACGAGCGTGGAGATGATGATGAGGATGATGACGCCGGCAACCGCAATTCCGATGCGCACAGCCGGCTTCTTGAGCGCTGCGGAGCCGCCGCCCGGCATGGAGCGGCGCGAGCCACCACCACCGCTGCCGCTGCCGCTGCCGCCACCGGAGCCCCCACGTCGACGGCCGCCACCCGACCCACCACGCCCCCGACGGCTGCCGCCGGAGTCGCTGCTGCTGCGCGAGGATCCGGAGCCCGACGATGGCTCACGTGCGGCATCGTCGGGAAGCGGCCCCGAGATGCCCGTGGGCTGGTCGTCATGACCGTGATCTGTACCTGTGTCGTCCATGTCCACTTCAGTGACCCCCGCTTCGTAACGCGTGATGCCGTCCGGAGCAGATGCACGCCCCGAGAGGACGCGCTGATTGAGATGGGCGAGGGGGGACTCGAACCCCCACGTTC
>SYFI01000066.1 GCA_005800465.1 Actinomycetota bacterium
GTGGGAATTATCCCGGCCTCTTTCTTCAAGGAAGGCAACGTCGGCGTGATGTCGCGCTCCGGCACGCTGACGTACCAGATCTCCAAGGAGATCGGCGACCTCGGCATCGGTCAGAGCTCGGTCGTGGGCATTGGTGGCGACCCCATCGTGGGCTCGTCATTCATCGACATCCTGCAGCGCTTTGAGGATGACCCGGACACCGACCTCGTGGTGATGGTGGGCGAAATCGGCGGCGATGATGAAGAGCGGGCCGGGGTCTTCATCTCCGAGAACATGAAGACCCCGGTTGTCGGCTACATCGCCGGCTTCCAGGCTCCTCCCGGCAAGCAGATGGGCCACGCCGGCGCCATCATCACTGGCTCGTCGGGGACCGCCCAGGGCAAGAAGGACGCTCTCGAGGCAATGGGCGTCGAGGTGGGCACCAATCCCACCGAAGTCGCCGAGATGGTCAAGAAGCGCATCGGTTAGACGACTGTCGCATCTACCCCGGTTGCCACGGCGACCGGGGTAGATGCGGGTCTACACTCGCCCGCGTGCCTGACGTCATCTCCTTTGCCCGCGGTGCACCCGCACCCGAGGCCCTCGACGGCGATCTGATCGCCCGCTGCGCAACTGAGGCGCTTGCCGACGACCCCACCGTGATCCTGTCGTATGGAACCGGTGGCGGATACCCGCCGCTTCGCGAGTGGCTCGCCCAGCACCACGGCACTACTGCCGACCATGTACTCGTCACCAATGGATCGCTCGAGGGCTATGTCTTTCTTCTCGAGACGTTCCTCTCCCCCGGCGATCTGATTGCGCTTGAGGCGCCGACGTACGACCGCGCCATGCTGCAGGCGCAACTTCACGGGATGGAGATTCTGTCCATTCCCATGCAGATGGACGGCCTCGATGTTGACGCCCTGGCCGCCGCCTGCGAGGCCGGCCGCGTCCCCAAGCTCGTATACACCATCTCGAACTTCCACAATCCGGCGGGCACCACCATTTCGCTGGAGAAGCGCAAGGCCCTCATTGCGCTGGCCGAGCGGTACGACTTCTGGATCCTCGAGGACGACCCATATGGACGCCTCAGGTTTGAGGGCGACGACATCCCGGGCATCTACGAACTGGCCGGGCCTGATCGCGTGATGTTCTCGTCGTCATTCTCCAAGACGCTGGCCCCGGGCCTGCGCGTGGGGTACCTCATCGCGCCAGCCGAACTCATCGGCTCACTCGTGAAGCAGGCCAACCGCACCTACATCTCGCCAGCGCATCTTCCTGAGGCCGCCGTGTACCAAGTGTGTGCGCAGGGCCTCTTGCCCGCCAACATCGCGCGGGTCACCAACCTGATGCACGTGCGTCGTGATGCCATGGTGAACGGGCTGGTGCACATGCCCGCAGGCACCATCTGCACTCCCCCTGAGGGCGGGTTCTTCATGTGGCTCGAACTGCCCGAGGGCATGTCGGCCGACGCGATGCTGCAGAGGGCCCAGGAGGCCGGGGTCATCTACGTGGCCGGGTCCGCATGCTTCGTGTCGGGTGGCGCGAACACAATGCGGCTCGCATACTCCGGTGTCTCACCTGATGAGATCACCATCGGCATGGAGCGCCTTGGCTCCGTGCTGAACGCTGGCTGAGTCAGATTTTTCGCACACCCGGTCGCAACGTAACCCCGGGAGGGCGACCCGGCCGGAGGGCGCTGCTAGGTTGGCCCGCGTGCACGGTGCTCCTTGCCACACTGACGTCCGATTGATGGATGACGCCCTGTCGGCTGGCCGGCGGGCGTCCTGAGATACCTGCGTCGCATTGTCGCCGCCGGTCTCGTGCTGCTCGCCGCAGCATCCTCACCAGCCCTTGCGGCGCTCACTCGCAACGACGTGCTGGCCAGGGCCAAGGCTGGCGAGGACCCGAAGGCGATCATTGCCGCAGCGTTCCCCGGCGGGACGCTTCAGCAGATCGCGCCGAAGCCCATTAAGGTACTTATCGCCGATCAGGCGCCCCGCGTGATCCTGTCGGGACAGACCACCCTCGTGCTCCGCGATGGCGGCCTGCGGCGGGCTCCCAACATCACGGTTCCTGTAGGGCACCGGATTCGTATCGTCCGGACGAAGCGGGCCTTCAGGGTGGACGACCTCGACAAGCCGGGTCGTGTACGCATGATGGTGGGCCCCGTGCGGCTCGACTCGGGCACAGCCGACACCGGGATCCGCATGGCCGAGCCCCTCGACCGCCGGTTTCGGGGCACCATGCGTGTGTATGCCTCTGACGGCCGACGCATGATGGTGGTCAACGAGTTGTCCACCGAGAACTACATCCGGGGCGTGCTGCCCGGCAACATGCCGCCCGAGTGGGGCAACGCCACGCCCAATGCCCTCGTGGTGGGCGCCGTGGCGGCCAGGTCGAGCGCACTCACCGCCCGGGCTGCCAGCACGAAGGCTGTGTTCAACGCGACCTCCGACGAACCGCTGTACCTCGGGCTGGATGGGGAGCGGGGTCAGACAAACATGGCCATTGATGGCAGTCCCCGGTGGACCGTCGTGATGGCCAAGCAGCCGTTTGAGGCGTCGTTCCCGGTGGTGGGCGGCGACGTCACCATCTTCACGCCCGACCCGGGCAAGCCCGACCAGGTGGCATCGGCACCGACCACCACTGTGCGGGGCGCAAAGGCGGGTGCCACTGGAGCAGCGGTGGCGCTGGCCATGACCTTCCAGGGCACGCCGTATGTGTGGGGTGGGGCCAAGCCAGGCGGCTTCGACTGCTCGGGGCTCCTCTACTACGCCTTCGGCCAGCTGGGAGTGAGCCTGCCGCGCGTGGCCGAGGATCAGGCACGGGTGGGCACCTATGTGCCGCAGAGCCAGTTGCGGCCGGGGGACGGCGTGTTCTTCGCCGATTCTTCCGGATACATCCACCACATGGGCCTCTACATCGGTGGCGGGAAAATGCTGCATGCGCCCCGGACGGGCGACGTGGTGAAGGTGTCTGACATCACGACCGGGTACTTCGCGTCGCAGTACGCCGGGGGGCGCCGCTACTCCCCATAGCGCACCACAGTCAGGAGACCCTTCAGACAGGGGCCGATTGACCCGTAATGAGGTGCGTTTCTCGGGGTACTCGACGCCGTTGCTGCGCTAGCCTGCACTTCGAGAAGGAACCCTCTCAACCAAACGGAGGTACGGGAAAAGTGCGCACACACGACGTCGTCGTGGTCGGTGCCGGGCTTGCGGGAATGCGGGCGGCGATTGCCGCTCACGAGGCTGGCGTTGACGTCGCCCTCGTGACCAAGCTGCATCCGGTGCGGAGTCACTCGGGCGCTGCACAGGGCGGAATCAATGCTGCCCTCGGCAACGAGACAGAGGACAGCACCGACAACCACACATTCGACACCGTCAAGGGCGCCGACTACATCGGCGATCAGGACGCAATCGAGATTCTCTGCCAGCGCGCGCCGCTCGAGATCTATCAGCTTGAGCACTGGGGTGCGGTGTTTTCCCGCCAGGAGGACAGCGGCAAGATCGCGCAGCGTCCATTCGGTGGCGCCGGCTTCCCGCGCACCTGTTACGCAGCCGACCTCACGGGGCTGGTCATCCTGCACACGCTCTACACCGTGTGTGTGAAGTACGAAATCCCGACCTACGAGGAATGGTTCGTCACTGACCTCGTCACCGACGATGACGGCCATGCTGTCGGCGTGGTGGCCTACGACATGATCCACGGCACGATCGAGACGATCGGTGCCAAAGCCGTCCTAATGGCCACGGGTGGCGCAGGCCGCGTGTATCGCCCCTCCACCAACGCGCACGCCTCCACGGGTGACGCCATGGGCATGGCGCTTCGCAAGGGTGTTCCCCTCAAGGACATGGAGTTCATGCAGTTCCACCCCACCACGCTCGCCGCCAACGGCGTGCTCGTGACGGAGGGCGCCCGCGGAGAGGGCGGGTACCTCCTGAACAAGGATGGGGACCGTTTCATGACCAAGTACGCCCCCAACAAGCTCGAGCTGGCATCGCGCGACGTCGTGTCGCGTGCCGAGGCCACCGAGATCATCGAGGGACGCGGCATTGATGGCTGCGTGATGCTCGACCTGCGCCACCTGGGTCGCGACCGCATCATGGAGCGGCTGCCCCAGATCCGCGAGCTGGCCATCGCCTTCGCGGGGACCGACCCCATCGTGGAGCCCATCCCCATTCGGCCGGGTGCGCACTACCACATGGGTGGCGTGCACGTTGACAACTGGGGCGCAGCACCGCACATGCCAGGGCTCTGCGCCGCTGGCGAGTGCTCCTGCGTGTCCGTGCACGGTGCCACCCGCCTGGGTGGCAACTCGCTGCTCGCGGCCGTCGTGTTCGGCGCCCGCGCGGGCGA
>SYFI01000067.1 GCA_005800465.1 Actinomycetota bacterium
AACCACACCGGCGAGTTGAAGGCGGCCATCTGGTTGATGAGCAGGTGGGTGAGCTCGTACTCAAAGGTGGCGGCCTCGTCCTCGGTGGGGAAGTATCCCTCCTCCAGGCCCCAGGCCTTGATGGTGAGCACCACGCGGTCGATGAGCTGCTTCGCCGAATACTCGCGATCGGGGGCTCCCAGGGCGCCGCGGAAATACTTGGACGCCACCACGTTGGTGGCCAGTTGCGACCAGTCGGCAGGAACCTCGAGGTTGTCCTGCTCGAACACGCTTGTGCCATCGCCAGAGGAGATACCGGCGCTGCGGCGCTCCCACTCAATGAGGTCGTAGGGGTGCTTGCCCTTCTTCGTGAAGTGCCGCTTCAGGCCAAGTGCCGGTCCCTTGGTTGATGCGGACCTCTTGCTGGGCGTCGTGCCCACGACCTCACTCGCCATCTTGTGCCTCCCCGGCGTCGGTGTTGCTGGTCTTGTTCTCTGTCGTCACTTCATCCTCCACGCCGAGCCCGCCCGCAAGTGCGCGAAGCCGACGTCGCGCGGGGCGGACGATCGGCATGGGCTCGGTGAGAAGTTCAAACATGTGATCGTCAAGCGGGCGCTGTCCGCGCGGCAACGGGGGCTCCCGCTCCAGCCGGTTCAGCTCGTCGGCGAACTCGTCGGTGTCCTCAAACTGGCGATACACCGATGCGAATCGGACGTACGCCACGGTGTCAACGTCCTTGAGCCGTCGCAGGGTAAGCTCGCCGATGGCGGTGCTCGACACCTCCTGCTTCAAGCGGTTCCTCAGGCTCACCTCGATATCGCGCACTGCGGTCTCCAGATGGGCCGTGGGAACCGGCCGCTTGTGACATGCCCTGCGAAGCCCCGAGAGAAGCTTCTCGCGATCAAAGGGCTCCCGGTCACCGGAACTCTTGATCACCACAAGCGGCATCTCCTCCACGCGCTCGTACGTAGTGAAGCGCCTGCCACATGTCTGGCACTCACGACGCCTTCGAATGGCGTCTGTGGTGTCAGGAACGCGCGATTCCATCACGCGGTGCTCTGAACCCTCACAAAAAGGGCAGATCATGATGAAAACACTAGGTGTGGGGTCAGCAGCATAAGAGGGCACACTACATGCGGTGTATTGACCCCGCAAGTTCCGATTGTTGCGAAGTGCCCGCTCAGAGCGATAATCGCGCAGTCAATTGGGTTTCCGTGCACTCACGAGGAGTGTCGACTTCTCCGCTGCCCGCCGGGCAAAAACCACCCCTACCACCCGATTCACCGTCCACGGGGTCAGTCCCCGCCGGGGGTCAGTCACCGTCACAAATGGCCACGCCCAGCGCATGCGCGGCGCACGACTGACCCCCACCCGCCGGGTGGGGTCAGTCCCCAGGTGGGGTCAGTCCCCGGTGGGGGTCAGTCGCCGTCACAAATGTGCACGCTCGACCCACGCCCAACCAATCCTCCCCAGATGGGGCCAATCGCGTGGTGTGGTCAGTTCCGGGATGGGGTCAGTCGCCGTCACAGATGTGCACGCTCAGCGCATGCGCTGCGCACGCCCGGCCCCCACCCGCCGGGTGGGGTCAGTCCCCAGGTGGGGTCAGTCCCCGGTAAGGGTCAGTCGCCGTCACAAATGTGCACGGTGCGAGTGGGCGTACTTTTGTAACGGCCTTCGCTGTCTTCTTGACCTTGCGTGAGGGGAGACGGCCAGCGCGAGACCGACGTACCTGCGTCGGATCAGATGCTCACAACGCTGTAGATGCCAACAACTAGCTGAGGAACTGCAGACGTGTGATTGGCCAGTAGATGAGTTCTGCCTGGCCAATCACGTTGTCCTCCGGTGTGAACTCGGCATTGCGATCCAGCCACACGTGCGCATCGCACGATCCGGGCCGGTTATCCCCCAGCACCAGCAACTGGCCCGGCGGCACCACCTGGAATGACGCCGTGTAATCGGGAGTGAGGGAGGTCGGCACGATGAATGGCTGGGCCTCGGCCTGGCCTTCCTTTTTCACGAAGGTCACGTGGGTGGTGTCGCCGTTCTTCAACTGCTGCTCTGTGACCCCATCGGGGCCGAACGAATTGGGTGTGGCGGTGCGCTTCACCGCGGCAGCGCCGCCAGGGCGCAGTTCCGGGTACGGGCTGGTCGACGAGATGGGGACCTCGCGCACGCTCACCTGGTCTCCCGGAACGCCAATGACCCGCTTGACGAAGGGCACATCCCCGGGCTCGCTGCACGCGGCGCGTGCGCCCATGGTGGGGTCGAACACGATGATGTCGCCGGGGGAGATATCCCTCAGCTTGTAGATAACCCGGTTGGCGATCACGCGGTCCGGGGCGCGGTCGCCAGTGGAGTTGGCGCCCTGGATGGCGGGAAACATCGAGTTGGTGGGGATCTCATACGGCTTGGCAAGCGACGCCTGGATGACAAAAGCCAGAGTGATCGCCACAACCACCGGCAATATGAGGTCCTTCACCAGCTTGCGCACGCTATTGGCGTCCCGTCGGCGGACCATCGCCACCACGACGGCGGCTGATGATGAACCATGCGCCGGCGGCGATGAGTGCCAGCACGGCGAGCACGATGATGACGATGACAGCGCCCGGCAGCCCGGAGTCCTCACTTACTGCGGCAGATGAGGCGCCATCGGATGCCGCGCCGCAGGCCTCATCAGGGCGACGCAGGTTGGTCAGCTCGGCCTGGCGGATGACGTCAACGGCTGCGCCGTACTGCTGCTGGTCAGGACGGATTTGCCGCAGGGCGTCCTCGAACTGCGCCAGCGTGTAGCAGCCGTTGATCTGGCCGTTGTCTTCGTAGTCGGCCAACACGACCCGGCCAGTGACCTCGTTGGACGCCTTGGCACCCGACGCAGCCGTGGCCGATACCCGTGTGGTGCCCACGCACTGGATCTGCGCTTGCTGGATGACGTCAACCGCAGCGCCGTATTGCTGCTGATCCGGCCGCACCGCCTTGAGCGCGGCCGCGTAGTCACCGGGTGCGTAGCACTGCTCCAACTGCCCGTTATCGGCGTAGTCCGCGAGCACGGCCTGCCCACTCGCGAACGCGGACGAGGCAAAGAGCCCCATCACAAGCGCGAGGAGGAACGACACGGCTACGCTGGAGCGAATGATGGTCATAAGGGTGAGAACGCCCAAGGCGCGATGCGCCGCCGGGAATCTGGCGAGCGTACCAGCGCCCCATGGGGCTGGCGAGTTCGTTCGTCACGGGGGCACCCGCTGACACCCCGGCGTGCGCGCACTGAGACGCCGCTGATCGTGGGGGCCCTGCTGCTTGCCGGCTGGACCCTGCTCACCGTAATGAACGGGGGCATCGACCTGGGCGACGGCCTGGCGACGCGCGGGGCCACGGCGGTGCTGTTTGCCACGGTCATCGCTGCGCCCACGGCCGCCTGGGCGCTCATGCGCGCTCGCAACCATGCAGCCGTGCGATCCGTGCCCTCGCTCATCGCCATCGTCGGTCTGCTGGGGCTGGCGGTGTGGTCGGGCATCTCCATTCTCTGGGCGCTTGCCCCCGATCTGGCCTGGACTGAGGCCAACCACACGGCACTTGCGTTTCTGGCGCTGATGCTGGGCATCACCCTCGGTGCGCTCATCCCACGAGCTCCCGAGCGCTTCGCCACCGGGCTGGCACTGGCCACCGCACCCATCATCGCGGGGGCACTGCTGGCCCGTTGCCTGCCCACGATCTTCGGCAGCGACTACGAGCCCTCGCGCCTGCAGGCTCCCGTGGGGTACTGGAACGCGCTGGCGCTGGTGTGTGTGATGGCCGTGCCGGGAATCCTGTGGTGGGCGGGACGACGGGGGGCATCGCAGACGAGCCTCTTTGTGTCTTCCGGTGCCCTGGCTGTGGTCATCACCGCGCTCATGCTCACCTACTCGCGCGGCGGGCTGCTGGGGCTCATCCTGGTGCTGGTCATCGTGCTGTGGATGGTGCCCGGACGCATTCGCATGCTGTCGGTGCTGATCGGCGGCGGCATCGGCGCATTGCTCCCCGTGGCGTATGGACTCACCACCGATGCGCTCACCGACGACGCCCTGATTGCCGCCGACCGCAGCGGTGCGGGGTTTGGATTGCTGTGGAGGATCGTGCTCGGAGCTGCCATCGCTGTGGGCATCGCGTGGCTGGCGGCCCGGGTGCTGGGCGGGGGCAGGCTCAACCGCAGGCGCGCTGGCGTCGCCGCGCTGGCAATCGCCGCAGTGGGAGTGCTCGGCGTGGTGGGGTACTCCGCAGCCAACCCCGACACAGTGGGTAACTGGATCTCCACGCGCGCGAGCGAGGTGGCGGGAACCTCGGGCGGGCTGGCCAATAACCCCGGGCGGCTCGGCAGCCTCGACACCAATCAGCGAATCGACTGGTGGAAGGAAGCGGCGCAGTCGGTGGAGCAGGCGCCACTCATTGGCGAGGGCGCAGGTTCGTTTGCGCTGGTGCACCTGCGCGAGCGCACCAGCGCGGAGGACCGCCTGAACGTGCGCCAGCCGCACCAACTGGTGCTCGAGGTGCTGTCGGGGCTCGGCGTGATCGGCCTCGCGCTGCTCGGGTGCGTGGTGGCTGGCATCGCGTGGGCGGTGGTGCGCGCCCGCACCCGCGGAGCGCCCCCCACAATCGCGCTGCCCCTGGCCATCGTGGCCGCCTTCCTTCTGCAGTGCCAGCTCGACTGGACCTGGACGGTGCCCGCACTCACCACCGCATCGATGGCCGCCGGTGGGGTGCTTATTGCAGCCGGGGCGCCAGGGCCAGCCGCCCCCGGGCGCTCGCTGCCACCAGGCGCAGTCGTTGCCGGGTGGGTGCTGGTGCCGGTGCTTGTGATGAGTGCACTCATGCCGTGGTGGAGCCAGCAGGACGTTGCGGCGGGCAACGCCGCCGTGGCCGCCGGGCAGCCGGCGATGGCCGATTCCGAGGCATCGGAGGCGTCGTGGCTCAATCCATTCTCCATCCAGCCGTGGCTGCTGAAGGCCCGTGCTGCCGCGTTGCGGGGTGACCCGGTGGCGCTGCGCAATGCGGCGCGCCAGGCCACGGTGGTTCAGCCCGACAATCCGAGCGGGTGGACCGTTCTGGCGCTGGTGCTGGGCGACTCGGCGGCGGGGCGCAATGCCTGGCGCCATGTGCTGCAACTCAATCCGCTCGATATCCGTGCCCGCGTGGCACTGGAGGACACCAGGCCATGAGTGATGATGATGACCGCCAGGACGACGACGACCACGACTACGGCATGTTTGTGGAGGGGGTCGCCGGCACGTACGACGAAATCCTGGTGTCCGCCCTGTTTGACCCCTGGGCATCAGAGGTAACGGCGCGTCTGGGCGAGGCATCGGGCACCGTGCTGGACGTTGCATGCGGCACGGGTGTGCTCGCACAGCACCTCATCGATGCGGGGTGGGTGCACGTAATCGGCGTGGATCTTTCGCCATGGATGCTGGAGCGGGCGATCGAGCGCACCCCCGAGGCGGAGTGGATCGAGGGCGATCTGTGTGCGCTGCCACTGGACGACGGCGCGGCCGACGCCCTGGCATCGAGCTTCGGGCTCATGTTCATTACCGAGCCCGGTGAGGCTCTGGCCGAGATGGCCCGGGTAACCCGCCGGGGTGGGCCCATGGTCATCTCCACCTGGGGCTACCTGGAGGATTCGCCCGGCATGTACGGCATCGCAGAGGCCCTTGAGTCGGTAGCGGGGCTCAGCGGGTCAAAACCGCTGCGCCGGGCATTTACCCTGGGCGACCTCGACGATCCCGCTGAGCATGCCGACGACGTGGGCCTAGCCGACGTACGGGTGTCGGTGCACACCATCGATGTGTTGTTCGACTCGCTGTCAGATATCGCTGAGGTGTACTCCACCGCACTCGGTCTGGGTGACCCGTCTGAGGCCGAGGCACTTAAGGAGGTGTTGACTACGACGATGAGACCGTGGATGCAGGGCGACACGGTGGAGTTCCCGCTGAGCGGGATCATCCTTGAGGCAACCGGACGAGGTAACTGAGCATGGCGACGATCGTTCTCATCCATCCATTTCCGGTGGACGCCACGTTCTGGGAGCCGGTGGCTGGCGTGCTCCGCGCCGCTGGCCACGACGTGCTCACACCCAACCTGCCCGGATTCGGCGGCAGGGAGTTGAAGCCGGACTGGACGATGCGTGGCGAGGCGGACAGTCTGGCCGCGCAGATCCCCGCGGGGTCGGTGGTGGTTGGGCTCTCGATGGGTGGCTACGCCGCATTGGCATTGCTCGCCGCACACCCCGACCGGGTGGGCTCGCTGGTGCTGGCCGATACCCGTGCAGCGGGCGAAGCGCCCGAGGGCATGGCCGGGCGCCGCGACACGGCGGCCTCATTGCGTTCCAACGGAAGCGCGGCATTCCTCGACGCCTTCGTACCGAAGGCGCTCGGGCCCGACCCCGCCCCGGCGGTGGTCGCCCAGGTTCGACAGATCGCAGAGGCCCAGCCGGCCGACGCCATGGCCGACGCCACCATGGCCATCGCCACACGTGACGACACCGATGGTCTGCTGGCGGACATCGCTGTGCCGGTGCTCGTGATCGTGGGCGAGCACGACGCGATCATCCCGCCGTCGGTGCACACCGAAATGGCTGCGCGCATCCCGGATGCCACGCTGGCAATCATTGGCGGAGCTGGTCACCTGACCGCGCTCGAAGAGCCGCAGGAGTTCTCCGACCTGCTCCTGGCACACATCGCGCGATCCTAAAGCCCATGGGCGCGGGCAGTAAAAATCCTGCAAATCGCACTATTATTTGACGTCGCACATACCTTTGGCCTAAGATCCTCAGTCGCGAATCACCACGTGTTCGCCTGACCGAGGAGCTATATGCCGTCACTTCCGCCCGCGATTCACCTGTCGTTCACCACAGATGGGGATGGACCTTTGGTGGTGGCGCTGCATGATATCGGGCGACCGTCGGCTGATCTGCGTAAGGCCCTCAAGCCGCTGCTCAAGCACCACCGCGTAATGGTGCCCGAGCTGCGCGGCCATGGCGAGTCGCCGTCACCGGCGGGTCCGTGGAGCATTGACGACTTTGCATCCGACGTCGCGCGCCTGGTGGCGGGCGAAGGTGGTGGCGCAGCGATGCTGGGTATTGGGCTCGGAGGCGCAACGGCACTGGCCCTCGCCCTCGGCCACCCCGGCTTGGTTGCCGGCTTGGTGCTGTCGGGTATCGGCCCGCGCGGCGAGGACCCCGACGGGCGCGACCGCTGGATGCTCATCGCCCGCGCCCTGCGTGAGCGAAACCGTGACGAGGGTCAGGCACTCGCCGCCGAGGCCATGGCCACTCGCCCCGACTGGCGCGGCGCGCTGGCCCAGGTGGATGCGCCGGTGGCCATCGTGGCCGGCGAGAACGACAAGGCCGTCCCACCCCACGATCAGCGCGAGTTGGCTATCTGGCTGCGCGCCGCCACGTTCGAGGTGGCCGAGGGCGCGGGCCACGACATGGCGAAGGACGGCGGCGCCCACCTGGTGGACGCCGTTCGCCGTCTCTCACCCACCGGTGACCGCGCGGTCGGTGCTTCCCGCTAGACCTCGGTGTCCTCTTCAACGTCGGCGTCCCCATCCGCGGGGGCGCCGGCGTCGAGTTCATCGGATGGCGCAAGCGTGCCGTTGGTGATGTCGGCAAGCGCACGGATGACGGTGACCGACAGGGCGTCGCTCACTGCCACCTGAATGGACGAGCCGTCGGCGTCCTGCAGGCCCACGGTCCAGTGGGGAACAATCTGGCCATCGTCCTGCACGTGGGGCGGGGTCACCGCTGCGCCCACGAGGCTCTCGATGTTGACACCGAACAGCATTGAGGCGGGCATGACGGTGGGCTCGGGCTCCCACGATGCGGCCTCGGGCGGCATCTGGCCACGCATCGACTCGGCCTGGGTGAACGCACCCATCACGTTCTCGGCGTCCTGACGGCTGATGAAGGCTGTCGCCTGCACGGATGGTCCGCCGAGGAAGGCAATGATTGCCGAGGGAATCTGCTCGGGCTCGGGACCCTCTTCACCCTCGGGCACATCGATCTGAACGTCGACCGGGCCGGCCTCAAACCCTGTGGCCTGAAACGCGATGGTATGGCGCACGACTCTCCTCGTTGTGTAGCGTCGAAGGACATGGGGCAACACGGCGCCATAGTGGCCTTCGCGGGACGATCCATTCTCACACAGCCGGGAGGCGCGGTGACCATGCGCGTGCCCGGACGGGTCCGTGCCGACATCCTGCTGGCTGCCCTCACCCACCTCGACCGACCCGTGCTCGTGCGGTACCTCGGCCAAACCATCGTTGCTGCCTGCCCCGACGAGGTCGCCACTGGCGCGTCGGTGTGGGACGCCCTGCGCCGACCCACTCGTCACACGGGTGTGCACCCCATGGCCGGTGGCTGGATGGGCCTGCTGGCCGATCGCCTGGCCGGCACGGTCGAACTGCTGCCTGGTTCGCCGCCGGACGAAGCGGGTCCGCCCCCAGGGGCAATCGCGAGATACCCGGCGGTATTCGTCATCACCGACGATGGAACAGCAACCCTGCACGCCGAGGCACGCGGCGAGCAATTTGAAGCCCTGCGACGCGCGGTCGGCGCGCGCGCGACACCGGGGTCAGTCCCCGGGGGGGATCAGTCCCCGGGGGGGGTCAGTCGCCGTGACAAAAGAGTGTTGGCCTCGCCGACGCCGCTCGGGTCAGTGGGGTCAGTCCCCGGGGGGGGTCAGTCCCCGGGGGGGGTCAGTCGCCGTGACAAAAGTGTGGTGTCGTCACTTCCGGGCGATCTCTACCTCGCTGCCGTCGACCGGGCTCGCGATCTGATCCGGGCCGGCGACGTCTATCAGGTCAATCTTGTGCAGCGGCTCGATGCGGAATGGGTGCATGGGCCGCTTGCGCTCGCCCGGGCAATGTGGGCTGCCGCTGGCGATGCGCCCCACCGGGCCTTCGTCACCCTGCCCGAGGGCACGGTCATCTCAGCATCGCCCGAACGCATGGTGGCGTCTGACAGCCACGTGGCCTGGAGTGAGCCCATCAAGGGCACAGCCGCGCCCGGCAAGCACGCAGAGCTCACGCGCAGTGTGAAGGACCGGGCAGAGCACGTGATGATCGTCGATCTGGTGCGCAACGATCTGGGCCGCGTTGCACGGCCGGGCGGCGTCTCCGTGCCGCTATTGATGGGCCCTCTCAGAACCTCGTATGCCGACCACATGGTGAGCCACGTGCGCGCTGAACTGCGCGACGACGTGGGCCCCGCTGACGTGCTGCGCGCGGTGTTCCCCGCAGGATCGGTCACCGGAGCGCCAAAGGTGCGCGCCCTTGAAGTGATCCGCGAGATTGAGCCCGTGGGGCGCGGGCCGGCATTTGGCAGCGTGGTGGCGGTAGGTACCGACGGGTCGCTCGATGCCAGCGTGACCATCCGCACCGCCTGGCTGCCCACGGGCGTACCCCACGCCCAGTACTGGTCGGGCGGGGCCATTGTGTGGGACTCCGACCCAACCGCCGAGCGCGACGAGGCGTGGCGCAAGGCGCGCCCCTTCCTCACTGCCCTGGGCACGGAGGCGCCATGAGCCACGTGGTGTGGCTGGACGGTGCGCTGGTTGACGCGACCACGGCGGCGCTCCCCATTACCGACCCCGGCGTGCGCTGGGGCGACGGCCTGTTTGAGACCATGCGCGCCGAGAACGGGCAGGTGGCCATGCTCGACCGCCACCTCGCGCGCCTGTCGGCATCCATCACCGCCCTCGCGCTCGACCCCATCCCCACGCGCACCGACATCCGCACTGCGGTGCACGCCGTGGTGGCCCACCTGGACGACACCCCCCATCGCGTGCGCATCACCGTGACCACCCACCCCACCTTGCTGGTTGAGGCCACGCCCTACGAGCCGGGTGACCCCGACACCGGCGTGGCAGTGGTGGCCTTGCCCGGCACCTGGTGGCCCGGTAATGAGATCCACGAGCACAAGACGCTGTCGTATGCCCACCACCGCCTGGCCCACCGCCGCGCGGTGGCCGCCGGCGCCGACCACGCCCTGCTCATCGACGCCCAGGGTCGCCTGGGTGAATCGGACGCCGCCAATGTGTTCATCGTGATCGGCGGCACGCTGGTAACCCCACCCGTTAAGGGAATCCTCGGGGGCGTGACCCGCGACCTGCTGCTTGAGGCCGCGGCAGCCGAGGGAATCCCGGTTGAAGTGCGGCACATCGGCGAACCCGAATGGCGCGGCGCCGACGAAGTGCTGCTGAGCAACGGCCTCGCGGGCGTCACATCGGTGCTCACCATCGACGGGGGGATTGTGGGCGACGGCACCCCGGGGCCCATGGCTGCCCGGCTGCGGCAGGCGTACACCGCGCAGTAGCCGCGTCGCGCAGCTCGGGCAGGTCGCGTGGCCCCTCGGCATGGTGGTGCTCGGCACCAAGTAGGTGCCGGCGGGGGCCTAGGCCTTCTTCGCCCCTCGGCCGCCGCCGCGCGACGGCTTCTCGGTGCTGGGCGCGGTCACCTTGTGGCCGAGCAGGCGCATGGCCTTGAGACCCAGCGACAACTTCTCGCGGTCGTCGGTCTTGCCGATGTCGAGCCCGGCGAGTTCGGTGATGCGGTCGAGCCGGTACCTGATGGTGTGGCGGTGGGTGAACAGCGTCGACGCCGTGGCGGCCAGGTTGCAGTCGAGGTCGAGATAGGTGGAAACCGTGCCCACCAGTTCGGTCTGGTACTGCTCGTCGTACCGCACCAGGGGTGCGATGGTCTGGTCGTAGAACGCGTCGAGCTCTTCGGGCTTGTCGGCAAACACCTGGAAGAGCAGCTTGTAGGTGCCGGTCTCCTCAAAGGTGACCACCTCACCGGATCGGCCGAGTCGTTCGCCGATGCTGAGCGCCAGTTGCGCCTCGTCAATTGCCGAGCCGAGGCGCTCCGGGTCGGTCTGGTGGCGCGACAGCGCAAGGGTGAGCGTGAGTCCGGGCACGGTCGGGCCGGTTGCCGCCAGCAGGCGCCTGGCCAGGGTGTGCGCCAGTTCCTCCGGGCCCTCACCCTCATCGCCCTCGGCACGGCGGGGCAACAGGATTACCAGCAAGCCCTCATGCCAGTCCACAAGCGCGCGTGGCCAGTGAAGTTCGAGCACGCCCCGGGTCTGCTGCATAAAGCGGCGCACCAGGCGTGGATCGGTAATGACCCGGCCGTCGGAGTGCGGGTCTTGCAGCGTGCCCACCACCGCCACCGCGCCCTCCGAGAGGTCGGCACCCAGGAGGCGGGCACGGCGCACAAGCGACTCGCGGCTGACCACCTCGCCCGCGAGGAGTTCCTCGATCAAGTCGCCGCGAAGGCGTGCCTCGGTATCCGCCCGGGTGTTCTCCCGCACACGCTCCACGAGCAGGGCATCGGTGAGCGCTTGCGCCGCCGGATCGGCACCGGGGTTGTCGGTGCACCACGCCACCAGTACGCCGGCCATGGTGCCGTCGCCATCCAGTTGCAGGATGTGTGTGCCCTGCACTCCGCTCTCGACGAACGGACCGAGCAGCGACGCGGGGCCATGGCCGCGGGCTCCCTCGATGGCCTTGTCAAGGGCCTCTTCGCGGGCATCCGATATGCCGGCTGCGCCCAGAATGTCGAGGTATTCGTCAAGCAGCGCAACCGGGGCGGCAAAGAGATGGGAGGCGGCCTCGGCGATACCCGGCACCCCACGGCCCGAGATGAGCGCCTGACGGAACACGCGGCGGGCCTCGCGCTCGCGCTCCTCGCCGGAGAGGGCCTGGGCGATGGCCGACAGCACATCCCCCCATGGACGGTCGGCGGGAATGACGATGACCGGCACTGTGGGATCGCCCGAGATGGCAACCCGCGTGATGACGGCCACCACACCAGCCGGCACTGTCTTTGCGATACCCCGCGGGGCCACCAGCAGGCCCGCCTCGGCCTGTGGCGCGGCGGGGTCGTCGAGGACCAGGGCACCGATCGTGACTCCGTCGGCACCGCCCTCGGGCGTGATGCGTGCACCCTCCAGCGCGGGAAGCGCGAGGATGTCGAGAAGGGCGCGGCCAGCCGCCGCCGCAGCCGGGGCACGTCGGGATGCTCTGGAACGCGTACTCACGGGTGAAGCATGGCCCACCTGTGAGGCCGCGGCAACCCGGGTCGACATCCCTTTGTCCCCATGCACAAATGGACGATGGTGCTTTCTGGCCCATCACATGGCCCCGCGGACCGCTGATCTCCGTATTCTGAAGGGGCCGGGTGGACGCCCGGCGTGCGCGGCGTTCCCGGGGGACGAGCTCTCCCACGCGTCATGCACGTACCGTTTCGATGCCGGATTGCGGGGGCTCCCGTGTTCGGCCAGGAGGATGGACCGACCGATGCCGACCCGCGAGAAGAACGTCGGAGCTGCGCAGTGGTTCCCCGAGGCCGTCTCCGCCGTGGAGATTAATGACCTGACGCTGCCCGAGAACAACATCTTCGGGGAGAACGTGTTTGGGCCGGCCGCACAGCGCGCCCGCCTGCCCAAGGCCGTGTACCGCAAGCTTCAGGCCACCATCGATCGCGGCGCGGAGCTCGACCCGTCGATCGCCGACACCGTGGCATCTGCGATGAAGGACTGGGCCCTTGCCAAGGGCGCCACCCATTACACGCACTGGTTTCAGCCGCTTACCGGGTCAACCGCCGAGAAGCACGATTCGTTCTTCGGGCCCACGGGCGAAGGCACGAGCCTGGCCGAGTTCTCGGGCAAGGAACTGATCCAGGCCGAGCCCGACGCGTCATCATTCCCCACCGGCGGCATCCGCGCCACGTTTGAGGCCCGTGGCTACACCGCATGGGACCCGACGAGCCCGGCATTTCTTCTTGAGAACCCCAACGGCGCCACGCTGTGTATTCCCACGGCCTTTATGTCGTGGACCGGCGAGGCCCTTGATAACAAGATCCCCCTGCTGCGCTCGATGGAGGCGCTGTCCACCTCGGCGCTGAAGGCCCTCGTGCTGTTTGGCGACGACGAGAGCCAGCGTGTGTTCACCACCGTGGGGGCCGAGCAGGAGTACTTCCTGATCGACGAGCAGTACTACTTCGACCGCCCCGACATCATCAACACCGGTCGTACGCTGTTCGGTGCCAAGCCGCCCAAGGGCCACGAGCTTGACGACCACTACTTCGGCAGCATTCCGGAGCGCGTGCTGGCGTACATGATGGAGGTTGAGCGTGAGCTCGCCCGTCTGGGCGTGCCCATCAAGACCCGCCACAACGAGGTGGCACCGGGCCAGTACGAGGTTGCTCCCATTTTTGAGAGCTCCAACGTGGGGGCCGATCACCAGCACCTGGTGATGCAGACCCTGCAGAGGGTGGCCCGCCGCTACGGCCTGGTGTGCCTGCTGCACGAGAAGCCCTTCGCGGGCGTCAACGGGTCGGGCAAGCACAACAACTGGTCGATGGGCACCGACACCGGCCACAACCTGCTGGACCCCGGCGACACCCCGCACGACAACCTGCAGTTCCTGTTCTTCGCCGCGGCCATCATTCGCGCGGTGGACAAGTACGCAGGCCTTCTGCGCGCCACAGTGGCCACCGCTGGTCAGGACCACCGCTTGGGTGCCAACGAGGCCCCGCCGGCCATCATCTCGGTGTACCTCGGCGGCGAGATCCAGAAGGTGATGGAGGCCTGCGCATCTGGCAAGACCATGCGATCCACGCCCAGGTCGTTTCTGGGTCTGGGCACTCCGGTGCTGCCGTCCATGCCGCTGCACGCGGGCGACCGCAACCGCACCAGCCCATTTGCCTTCACCGGTAACAAGTTTGAGTTCCGGGCGCTCGGATCCAACCAGGAGCTGGGCCTGCCCAACACGGTGCTGAACACGATCGTGGCCGAGAGCGTTGACCACATGTCGGCAGAGATGAAGCGCAAGCTGGGGAAGCGCGGCAGCAAGCTTGAGACCGCTGTCATTGAGGTTGTGCGCGCGGTGTACCGCGAGCATGGCCGCGTGGTGTTTGACGGCGACGGCTACTCGGAGGCCTGGCACGCGGAGGCTGCGAAGCGCGGACTGCTCAATCTGAGCACCACGCCCGATGCCCTGCCGCAATTCGTCACACCGGCAGCCGTGCAGGTGTTCAGCAAGTACAAGGTGCTTGACAAGCGGGAGATCACCGCCCGCTACGAGGTGTATGTGGAGCAGTACATCACCAAGGTGAACATCGAGGCGGAGACCACCGCCAACATGGCCCGAACCGTCATTCTTCCGGCGGCGCTCAGGCAGATCGCCCTGTGCCAGGCCGCGGGTATCGAGGTGCTGATCGACGAGATCACCTCGACCACCGAGGCGCTCGTCGTGGCCATCGTTGCGCTTGAGAAGGCGAACTCCAGCCATCCGCACAGCGGCACCGCCATCAAGCACGCCGTCTATATGCGGGATAAGGTGCTGACCGCGATGATCGCCGTGCGCGAGATCGCCGACACCCTGGAGGGCATCGTGGCCGACGACATGTGGCCGCTTCCCAAGTACCAGGAGATGCTGTTTGTGAGGTAGCAGACCCCGCCACTCCGGCAGGACCGCAGGGCGCTTTCGGGCGCCCTGTGTGTTTGTCGAGGGGCTAACACGGCGACCGCCACCGGAGGGGGCGGTCGCCGTGTTAGCGTCATTCAGCGGCCAACCTCGTGAAGGGACGAAAGTGGATCGCGATGAGATCCTCGCGCTTGTTGAGGAGCGCGACATCAAGTTCATCCGCCTGTGGTTTACGGACATCCTCGGGCAGCTGAAGAGCTTCGCCATTACGCGCGAAGGGCTGGCCGATGCCATGGGCCAGGGAATGAGCTTTGATGGCTCGTCCATCACCGGGTTTAACGCGGTGGAGGAATCGGACATGATCGCCATGCCCGACCCATCAACGTTCGCCGTGCTGCCCTACCGCCCCGAGGTGCAGGGCGTTGCGCGCATGTTCTGCGACATCCGCGTGCCGGATGGCCAGCCGTACGAGGGCGACCCCCGCCAGATCCTGCGCCGCGCGCTTGACCGGGCGAAGACCGTGGGCTTTGACCGTTACTTCATCGGCCCGGAGCTTGAGTACTTCTACTTCAAGGCATCCGACAACCCCGAGCCCCTCGACCGCGGTGGGTATTTCGACCTGACTGCCCTCGATGCAGCCAGCGACCTGCGACGCGAGACCGTGCTGTCGCTCGAGGCCATGGGTATCGCCGTGGAGTACTCCCACCACGAGGTGGGGCCGTCGCAGCACGAGATCGACATGCGATTTGATGATGCCCTGCGCATGGCCGACAACGTGATGACCTACCGCACGGTGGTGAAGGAGGTGGCGCACAGAAACGGCATCTACGCCACCTTTATGCCCAAGCCTCTCATGGGTGAGAACGGCTCGGGAATGCACACCCACCAGAGCCTGTTCCGCGGTGGCGAGAATGCCTTTTATGACCCCGATGACGAGTACCTGCTGAGCGCCGCGGGCAAGGCGTTTATCGCCGGGCAACTGCGCCACGCACGCGAGCTGTCGTGCGTGTTCGCGCAGTGGGTCAACTCGTACAAGCGACTGGTCCCGGGGTACGAGGCGCCGGTGTACATCGCCTGGAGCCGGCGCAATCGCAGCGCGCTCATCCGGGTACCGGCCGGGCGCCCGGGCAAGGAGCAGTCCACCCGCGCCGAGCTTCGGTGCCCCGACCCGGCCTGCAACCCGTACCTCACCTTCGCCGCACTGCTGCACGCAGGGCTCGACGGTATTGAGAAGGGCTACGAGCTGCCACCGCCGATGGACACCAACCTGTACGAGCTGGGGCCGGAGGATCGCGCGCGCGCCGGTATTGAGGCCCTGCCCGAGACCCTTGGCGAGGCCATCGAGATGGGCGCCTCCAGCGAGCTATTGCTGCGGGCCTTCGGTGAGCACACGCACGACCGTTTTGTGGAGATCAAGCGCGCGGAGTGGGATGAGTACCGGGTGCAGATCACGCCGTTCGAGACAGAGCGATACCTCCCCATCCTCTAACCGTGAGCGCGGCGGCGGCGGTCGACGTGCCGTTGCTGAGCGGCTGGGCCGAGACGCTTGTGTGGGTCGGCGTCATCGTGCTGGTTGCGGCCATCTGCCTGTGGATCGTACGCAAGACGGAGCGGCGCTCGGTAACCCGGGTGCTGCGTGGTGGCGAGACCGTGGCGGCGCGTCAGCGGGGCACGGCGGTGTCGGCACTGGCCGCGGGTATCTCATACGTGGTGGTGCTGGCGGCGGTCATCGCGATCATTGCCACGGTATTTGGCGCCAGCAGCGTGGCGGCGCTCAGCGGGTCGGCGTTCGTCATCCTGGTGCTGGGGTTCGCCGTGCAACGGCTGCTGACCGATGTGGTGGCCGGCTTCTTCATCCTGTTTGAAAGCCAGTACGCGGTGGGTGACCTGATCGAGGTCGACTCCACAATCCCCATCGGCATCGTGGAGCGCGCGAGCCTGCGGGTGACCACCCTGCGGGGGCTGAACGGCGACGTGATCTACGTACCCAACAGTCAGGTGAAGGCCGCGCATCGGTTCTCGCAGGCCGACCGGGACCTCGAGGTGGGCCTGCTGGTCACCGACGTCGCCCCAGTAGTGCGCGCTGTGGCCGATGCCGCCGATCTTGTGGGGCCGGGAGGGGTGCGGTTTGGGTCTCGTCCGGTCATCACGCGTACCGACGACATGGGAGATGGCCTGTTCTGGGTGCGGGTGCGGGCCGACGTGGCACCAGGGTTTGAGTGGATGGTGTCGGGACTGCTTGTGGATGTGATCAGGGCGAGGTGCGGCGACACCCTGAAGGGGGATCCCATCGTGGGAGATACCGATCGCCAGGTGCTGAGCGGCTACCAGCAGATGCTGCGCGAGGCAGCGGGCTCCTAAGCGACTGGGCGTGTGGCGAGGTCAATTACCTCGCGCCAACGGTGTACGCAGGTATCCCAGGTCCACCCGGCGGCGAAGGCGCGGCCTGCGACACCCATGACCTGCCGCTCCTCGGGATTGTTCGCCAGCCGGGTCAACTGCGTGCCGTAGGTCGTTGGGCCGGTATACAGCAGTCCGCCGCCAGACCGCGCGGTCTGGCCGGCGACCACCGCGCTACGGGCGTATCCAAGGGTCGGCCGTCCGGCGCGCCAGGCCTCCAGCGCGACCAGCGACAGGCTCTCGTACGGCGAGGGCAACACCACCACGTCAGCGGCCGCCAGCAGGTCAGCGCGCTCATCATTACTGATGAATCCCGTGGTGGCCACCCATCCAGGGATGTCGAGGCCCGCGGCCTTCCGACCGGCCAGCACCAGTCCAAGATCTCCGTCGGCATCGCGGTAGGCGGTGTGCGCGCGGATCAACGCATCCACCCCTTTCGACGCGTCAACACGCCCGATGTACAGCGCAAAACGCCTGGGCAGCGGACGCGCCCGCCTTGCCCGGTCGGCGTCCCCGTCAGGTGACGGGGCGAGCCCTGCACCAACCACCACGCCCGGGATGTCGTCGGTGCCCACCATCTGCCGCACCAACGCCTGCTCCTCAGGAACCATGAATGCATGCGCCCGCGCCAACCGGATAACCCCTCGCGTGAGCGTGAACCGCAACATGGGCTCCTCATGCGCCAGCGGCACAAGGATGGACCGATCGCGGATGAGCGGCATGGCCATCTGGCTGGTGGCATAGAGATATGTCCAACATGCCACGGCTTCGTAACGACACTGCCTGTGGACAAGGTGCCTGTCAGGGGGTTTTGTGGGCGATTCGCTCAGTGCGGCTAGTAGGAGTCTTGACACAGGGCCTTGTGCTTTTGCCCATTCTGCTTCCTCAGCTGGGTCACCCGGGTTCAGGGCCAGGTGGCGCACCAGTGCTGCCGAACGGTCCGGGTCTGGTCGGTTCACGGCGAAGCGGCGCACCTCCACGCCGTCATCGTCGGTGGTGCCCTCCGGGTAGTACGGCGCCCATGTCAGGTAGTCGCGTGCCGTGGTTGTGTAGATGGTCACCTCTTCGCCGGCTCGCACCAGCGCACGGGCGGTGTCGCGGCACAGCGCCTCGGCACCACCGGCGACCTCGGTGCCGTAGCGCTGCACCACAAAGGCGATGGCCACCGGGGCTACCCCTTGCCGGAGTCGGCCTCAAGCTCCGCGATGCGGGCCTCAAGGCGGGCGATCTCGGCCTGTGTGCGGTGGCGGTCGCGTTCGAGTTGTGCCAGCAGGTCTGCGAGGGCCGGGGTAATGAGGCGCATCACCGCGCGCCGGCTCTCGCCCACCGCCTTGCCGGAAATGCCCTCACGTGCCGACGGTGCCGGGTCGCTGATGTGGAGCGGCGGCAGCGGTGGCTCGCCGGCGGCATCGCGCAGGTCGGCCAGCAGCTTGTCGGGGTCGGGCTCTTCTGCCATCAGTACGCCCCCCGCTTGAACAGCACAGCCGGAATGGTACGGACGAGAACGACCAGATCGAGCCAGATCGACCACGTCTCGATGTAATAGAAGTCGAGCCGCACGAGTTCGTCGAACGAGAGGTCGGACCGCCCGCTGACCTGCCACAGGCCGGTCATTCCCGGGAGCACCAGATAACGCTTGCGGTGCAGGTCGTCCAGCAGCAGGTAGTCGCGCTCGGGCAGCGGGCGCGGACCCACCAACGACATCTCGCCGCG